>JBGPBA010000014.1:0-9505 GCA_041481005.1 Candidatus Krumholzibacteriia bacterium
AGTAATGGTCGAAGACTCTTCAGAGCAGACCCCTCGGCGCGCGGAGCCCGAGGCGCCCGCCGCCGCGGCCGCGGAGGCGACCGCTCCCGCCGCCGTCGACCAGGATGACGAGCCCGTGTACGACCTTTTCCATCTTGGCGCCGTCGAGTACGTCGAGGAAGCTCAAACCCGGAGATGAGGTGAACGCGCTTGCTGATACTGAAAGAGGAAAATAGGAGGCTCTTCGGCGAGCAGGTCAACGACCACATCGAGAAGCTCAACGACCTCATGGGCTTGAGCTCGGGAGCCGCCTTCAACGAGAACGGCATCCGGAGGGCGTGCCTCGCGACGAGGCTTCTCGAGGGAAGCACGAGAATGCTCGGCCTCGACGGGTGGAGCCACACGCTGCGGATGTTCCGGGAGCTCCTCGAGAAATCGGTGAGCTCGGGCAGGCGCTGGGACGAGCAGCTCGCGCAGACCGTTTCGGAAGTTCTCGAGACCGAAGAGCAGATGGCCGCCGAGATCCTCGCCGGGGAGCTCGAAGAGATCGCGCGCGACGCGTCCTTCGAAGGGCTCCAGCGGGAGATCGAGGTCATCTCGCGGGAGGCGCCGACCGTGGAAGCTCCCGCCGTCGCCATATCGACCGCCGCGCCTTCGTCGGTCGCGGAGCCCGAGGAAGAGCCCGAGATCATGGAGCGTTTGTCGACGCTGTCGAGGCTCGTCGATTCCCTCGTGCGCGTCCGCGAGATCTTCCACGAGTTCCTCGACAAACCGACGCGCGGCGAGCGGGTCGTCAGAGAGCTCGAAATCGCATTCGGCGAGAGCGAGTTCTTCATGGGGCTCATCCAGGACATGCTCCGTCGGCTCGGGAAGAGCACGAAGCCCTTTATCGCGAAGATCTCGTGCGGCACCGTCCTCGACGGGGTCAAGGATTTCTTCACGACGTGCGCGAAGCTGAGGCATTGGAACGCGAGCCTCGCGACGCGCTGCACCGATTTCACCCTCGACCGGGAGAACGCCTCCGCGCTCGCCGTCATACTCGACGGCTGTCTCTTCGACATCTGCAGGCGCTACGAGGTCAGAGACGAGATCTCGCTCACGATCGGGGTCGACGTCAAGAGCGAGGGCTCGCACCTCATCGCGAAGATTCAGGACGACGGGCCCGATTTTCTGTGCGACACGGAGATCGACCGGGAGGACGTCTCCGCGGTCTACCCGAGCCTCAGAGAGGCGCGGACCCGTCTCGAGGCTTTCGGCGCGCTCCTCTGGGTCGAGCCGTGCGGGGGCAGCGACGGACGGTTCAGGTTCACGCTCCCGCGGACGAAGCTGGCGACCGACTACCATCTCTTCGTGGCATCGGGCGCGCGGCTCGCCGTGCCGTGCCACTCGATCGAGTGCTTCCTCGCGCCGGACGCCGCGGAGCGGGTCGGCGAATCGAGCGGGCGCTACGCGATGGTTTCCGGCGCCAAGGTCCCCGTCTTCGCGCTCGACGAGCTCGTCTGCGACGACGACGTCGATTCGGGAAGGCGGCACGATCACATTCTCGTCGCCGGCCTCGGCGAGCACCGGATCGGCATGCTCATCGAGGGCGTGGGACGCCGGGTCGAAGGGGTCGCCGAGCAGCTCACCGAAGGAAGCTGGGCGGGCGTGACCAAGTCGATTCTCCACGTCGGGGAAGAAGAGTTTCCGGTCATCGATATCAGGAATGTGCTGCAGGTCGCGAGCTCCCTCCAGGGGACGGAAGGCGCCCCGGGGGAAGCCGGGTCCTACGCGGATAGTGGGGCTGGGAGTCACGAGGAGGTCACGGTCCCGCGTGCATAGAACGGAGAGGACCGATCTCTCGAGCAGGGGATGAGGTCGGACCACCAACCGAGAGAGGTAGAGATGTCTCAAAAACCTCAACACGATTACGGAAGCATCATCATCGGCGGCCATGACGACGCAATCGAGGTCATGACGTCCGTCGAGGCGGCCGAGTATCTCAAGATGCACGTGAAAACGGTCTGCCGGCTCGCCAAGGAACGCAAGATACCGGCGAAGAAGGTCGGGAGCGAATGGCGGTTCTTGCGGAGCGTCCTCGACCGCTGGCTCGCGCAGGAAGAAGAGGTCGTCAAGGCTCTCGATTGAGCTCGCGAGCCGACGAAGCACCGATGGTAAAGACGAAATTCGATAGGATCGAGGTCGGGGATCCGGGCGTCGCCGCGTTTCGCATCGAGGGCAAGCTCGGGTTCCATGAAAACGAGAAGGTCGAGCGTCTTGCCGAGGAGTGTCTGAAACGCCGTTTCCGCGCGATCGTGTTCGATTTTACCGAGCTCGTTTCGCTCGGCGGAGGGGTCGCCAAGATTCTGCGCGACCTCGTCGGCGCCTGCGCTCGGCAGGGCGGGGCGGTCCGGTTCGTCGTGACGAACGACATCGTCGCGCAGTTCCTCAGGGAAGGGGACTCCTCGATCGCCGTCTATCGGTCGCTTCCCGAAGCGCTCGCCGCGGATGCCGGGCAGGAAGGTGCCGCTCGACCGGCCGAACCCGCCGCGTCGGGACTGACGCCGACGCCCGAGCAGGCGCCGCACATAGCTGGAGCGGCTCCGGAGGCCGCGCCGGTCGCGGACGCCGGGGCGCCGTCGAACGTCATATTCATGTCGTACGACAGCGTCGGGCCGGAGGCGAAGAACAGCCCGTCCGAGCCGGCCGCGTCAGGCACCGGGCCGACGCCCGAACCCGAGGCCGCGGCGCATACGGAGCCCGAGGCGGCCCGGCAGGTCGCGCCCCAAGAGGCCGCGCCGGCTCCGCCCGAGCCGGCCCGGGGGGAAACCGAAGAGATCATTTCACAGATATTCGGGCCCTCGACCGCGCAGGCGCCCCCGAGTTGGATCGACAAGCCGACATCCCCGTTCGACGAGAAAGCGCCTCGCCAGGGGGAAATGAACGCGACGGTCGTGGAGCTCAACCGGCAGCTCAAGCGCCGCATCCTCGAGCTCAAGACCCTTTTCTCGATCAGCGCCGATTTCAACGCGATCTGGGAGCGCAAGAAGCTCGTCGACATCTTCCTCCTCACCTCGATCGCACAGGGCGGGGTCGAATCGGCCGTGTTCCTCGAGAACGTCGGCAACGGCTTCAAGCCTTTTCTCGCGAAGGGGCTCGAACCCGAGGCTGTCGGCTCGCTCGCCATGGCGGCGGACGCCTTTTCGACCGCGGGAGTCATGAATAGCATCGTCTCGGTCGATTCGTTTCCCATGGAGGACGCCGCGCGCTCATCCCTCAAAGACAAGGGGATCGAGTACATCTGCCCGTTCCGACAGAAGGACGGCCTCGCCGGGCTCGTGCTCCTCGGCAAGCGGATCGCGGGGCGCGGCATGAAAGAGGAGGATTTTGAATTCCTCCGGACACTGATCAGCATCGCGCAGGGCGCGTACGAGAACGCCCTCATGTTCGAGCACGAGCACGAGCGCACGCTCGGCATCGTGAAGACGCTCATCTCGATCATCGAGGAGAACACCCTTCTCAAGGGCACCTCCGAGTTCGTTTCCCGCTACGTCGGGATGGTGGCGAAGAACATGGATTATCCCGAAGAGCGTTTCAAGGATCTCATCTACGGGGCGGTGCTCCGCGACATGGGCATGGTCAAGGTGAGCGATCTCATCCTTCGAAGCCCGCGGGACCTCACGAAGGAGGAATGGGAGATCATCAAGCGCCACCCCGAGGACGGGGCCGAGATGCTCTCGCGGATGAAGTTCGGGGGGCACGTCGTGAACGTCGTGCGCACGCACCACGAGCGCTTCAACGGCGAAGGGTACCCGTGCGGGCTCCGCGGCAAGGAGATTCCGCTCGGCGCGAGAATCATCTCGGTCGTCGAGAGCTACGCGGCGATGACACACGAGCGGCCGAATCGACCCGCGCTCTCGGATCGCGAGGCGCTCGACACCCTCAAGGAGAACTGCGGTCTCCGGTACGATCGGGAGGTCGTCATGCATTTCGCGAAGATCATGGAAAAGGAAATCGCGCAGTCGGCGGGCTATGGCGTGTCCTCCGCCGAGCGGGGACGGTGACCGGTGAGCGGCAACATACTCGTCGTCGATGATGATCCGAACGTGGTGGAGATTCTCACGGAATCGCTGAGGGGTCGTGGGTACTGCACCGAGTCGGCTTCGGACGGGGAGGAGGCGATCCGGAAGTACGAGAGCTTCCAGCCCGACCTCGTCGTCTTGGACGTCGTTCTCCCGAAGCGCGACGGATTCCAGGTGTGCGACGAGATCCGGGCGCGCGACGTCGACCGCGACGTTCCCGTCATCATGATCTCCGCCGACGCAATCCAGGATTCGATGCTCAAGGGTCTGCACTCCGGCGCCCAGGACTACCTCAAGAAACCGTTTTCCCTCAAGGAAATTCTCGCTAAGATCGACAACTACCTGTCGTTGTCCAATCGAAAGCGCGATCTCGTCGAGCAGAACATCATGCTCGAGGACGAGGTGCAAAAAGGACAGGCCGACTACCGCCGCATCAACCGAGAGCTCAAGAGAAAGGTTCTCGATCTGCGGAGCCTCTTCGGGCTGAGCCAGGACCTCAACAGGCTCCGCGATGCCGAGGAGCTCGTGCACGTGTTCTGCCTCACCGTCGTCGGCCAGCTCGGCGTGGGGTCGGTGGCGCTCTTCTACGCCCCCGACGAGGTCGACGACTACCTTTCGTACGGCGGCGGGAGCGGCGTTTCCGACTCGATCCTTCAGTCCGTTCGTCTCTCTCGCGAGATCGCGCTCTCCAAGCACCTCCTCGGAATGCAGGATGCGATCCGGCTCGCCGACGAGCCGATGCCCGAGGATGCCGAGCGCGAGGCGCAGTTCCTCGTCCGCTTCGGCTTCGAGTGCGCCTTCCCCCTCATCGTGAAGTCGCGCCTCATCGGAATCGTGTTCATCGGCCCGAAGATCACGCGCCAACCGTACTCCCCCGAGGACATCGAGCTTTTCAAATCGATCTGCACCTCGGCGGCCACCGGTCTCGAGAACGCGCGTCTCTACTCGGAGCTCCAGGCGACCTACCTTTCGACGATCAAGGTCCTCGTATCGGCGATCGAGGCGAAGGATGCCTACACGAGAGGCCACACCGACCGGGTGTCCGAGTACGCGCGGCTGATCGCCGAGCAGATGAAGCTTTCGAAGAAAGATGTCGAGATCGTGTGCTTCGGCGCGGCGCTTCACGACATCGGGAAGCTCGGCGTCTACGAGAACATTCTGAATAAGCCGAGCGAGCTGACCGAGCAGGAGTGGGAGGTCGTGCGGAGCCACCCGGAGATCGGCGCCAACATCATCAAGAACATGAAATTCCTCGAGTCGGCGTGCGATCTCGTCCGCCATCACCATGAGCGACTCGACGGCAAGGGCTACCCGGACGGCCTGCGCGGACCGGAGATATCCCTGGGCGCCCGCATCGTCGCCGTTGCCGACAGCTTCGACGCCATGACCAGCGACCGGCCGTACCGGCGCGCATACTCGATCGAAGAGACGATCGACCAGCTCAAGATGCAGCGCGAAAAATTCGATCAGGAAGTCGTCTCCCAGGTCGACGTTCTCGTGCGCCTTGGCAGGATCAAGCGGTAACCCCGTTCACAGCGTCAACGCGGCTTTCTCGCGTCAGAGGATGAAGACAGAGCCGCGCCCTTTCGTCGGTTGCGGGGTCGCGCCCCGAGCTTCCGGCATCGGCGCATGAAACGAGCGTTTCCGCTTCGATGATCGAGCCATCTCGCGTTCATTCGCAGAGCTCCTCCACAACCGATTGTCCTTACGCGTGATGTAGCGCCGCGCGCCGTCGCGGAAGCGACGGGCACCACTCTTGCTTTTTCTCGCGGGCGTGCCATTGGTGGGAGGAGGAGTGCCGGCTCGGGGCGGTGGATGTGGGGCTGTGTGAGACCGGCGCTCCTCGATTTGTCGTCGGGATGATCGGGCCTCGGGCGGATTCGAAAAGGTCGATCGGACTACTGGGACGCCGGCACGGTCTCCTCGGCTCTGATCCCGATGATGCCGACGAGGTCGTTTCGCAGCGTATTGATGTCGAGCTTGCGCTTGAGCTTTCCGCCCACGGCCAGCGAGATCGTCTTCGTCTCCTCGCTCGCGATGATGACGACGGCGTCCGTTTCCTCGGAGAGCCCGAGCCCGGCGCGGTGGCGCGTGCCGAGCGATTTCGCGAGGCGCGGATTCTGCGAGAGGGGCAGGATGCACCCGGCCGCGACGATGCGGTTTTTCTCGATGATGACCGCCCCGTCGTGGAGCGGGCTGGGCGGGGTGAATATCGTCACGATCAGCTCGGCCGTGACCTGGGCGTCGATCGGGGTGCCCGTCTCGATGTAGTTTCTGAGCCCCACGTCCTGCTCGATCGCGATGATGGCGCCGAAGCCCTGCTGCGTGAGCTGGTGGCACGCCTTCACGATCTCGCTCACCGTGCTCGATTCCTCCACCTTGATGAAATAGCGCAGTATGCGGTTCTGACCGAGGAGCGAGAGCACCCTTCGCAACTCCGGCTGGAAGAGAATCACAAAAGCGATCACCCACACCGTCTTGAGGCTGCTCAGGATCCAATTGAGGGCGTTCATGTTGAGCCAGCGCGCGATGAACGAGAGGATAATGAGGAGGAAGAGGCCGATGAACATCTGCGCGGCTCTCGTTCCCCTGATGAGCAGGAACACGCGGTAGAAGAGGAAGGCGACGATAACGATGTCGAGAATGTCGATCGTCAGGGTCGCGTGGAACGAGCTCATGCGCCGGTCGCCTTTCCCTCGATGGCTTTCCAGACCTTGATGAAGTCCGCGGTCTCCCGAACGTCGTGAACGCGGATGAGCCGGACCCCGCCATCGAGCGCCCGCGCGAGGGCGGCGAACCCTCCGGAGAGCCGCTCCCCGACCTCGCGTCCGGTGACTAAGCCGAGAAACGACTTTCTCGAATATCCCACCATGACGGGGAAGCCGAGGCTCCGAAAGTCGCCGATCTCGCGCAGAAGCGTGAGAGTGTGCTCCAATCTTTTTCCGAAACCGATGCCCGGGTCAACGATAATCTTCTCGCGCGTGATGCCGGCGGCCATCATCGCGCCGGTCCGCTCCCCGAGCCACGTGAGGATCTCGGAGGTGACGTCGTCGTAGCGGGGTTTCTCCTGCATCGTCGCCGGATCTCCGAGCATGTGCATGACGACGACCGCCGCCTTCGCCCGCGCCGCCGTCTCCAGCATCGCGGGGTCGCGGCGGAGCCCGCTCACGTCATTGAGGATGGCTGCGCCCGCCCCGAGCGCCGCTTCGGCGACGAGCGCCTTGCGCGTGTCGATCGAAAGCGGAGCCGAAACGTTCCCCGCGAGCCTCGCGATGATCGGGCGCACGCGGCCGAGCTCCTCCTCGGCGCTTACCTCGGCGGCCCCCGGTCTCGTCGATTCACCCCCGATGTCGATGACTCCGGCTCCCTCCTCGACCATCTGGACCGCGCGATCGTACGCTTTCCCCGGGTCGAGGTATCGCCCGCCGTCGCTGAAGCTGTCCGGGGTCGCGTTGAGCACCCCGACGATCACGGGGCCACTTGTCAGATCGAGCTCTCCGTGAGGCAGCGAAACCGCGGTCGAGGGTTCCTCGGCCGCCGCGATGAGCCGCACGATCTCCTCGCCGAGCTCGGCGAGGCCGAAGGGCTGCGGAGCGAACTTTTCGGGAAGGCTCGCGAGACGGTTGCGGTCCCCGACGATGTAGACGGTCGAGCGCGGGGGATTTCCCGTGATGACCTCGCGGTGGACCGCCGCGTCGCCGCCGATCGAGAGAAGCTGCTGCTTGATAATGTTGGCGGCGGCCGCCGGAACGTCGTCCACCCTCACGACGAGCGTCTCGACCTTGGCCTCTATGACGCGGATGCCGTACGGGTCGACGCCCGCCTCGGCGAGGTATCGCTCGAGCGCCGTTCGCGATCGCGCGGAAATGAGGCGCAGCGGATAACGCATCGTTCACCCAATGGTACGAGATTCAACAGAGGCGTGAGTGTTCAGGTCTACGCATCGGCGTCCCGATCCGCCGCCGCCGATTCCTCGGACGCCGCCGGTCCGGCCGGGGCCGCCGGCTCCTTCGCGGGAGGCTGTCCCTTCGGCTGCTCGACGCCGGCGCCCGTCCCCGTGCCCGCGCCCCTCGCGTCGCCGGCGTTCGAATTTTTCTTGATCGGCGGCAAGGTCCCATTGCTGAGAATGATCTTGATGTCTTCCCCGTCGAGCGTTTCACGCTCGAGGAGCGCCTTTGCGACCTTGTCGAGCTCGTCGCGGTGGTTCGTCAGAGTTTCGCGCGCCTTCGCGTAGCAGTCGACGACGATCCGCCGGACTTCATTGTCGATCTCGCGTGCCGTCTCCTCGCTGTAGTCGCGCCGAACGGCGATCTCCTTGCCGAGGAAGATCTGCTCGTCCTGGTCGCCGTATGCGATCGGCCCCATCGAGCCGCTCATGCCCCATTGCATGACCATCTTGCGGACGATGCGCGAGGCGTGCTTGATGTCGTCCTGGGCGCCGGTGCCGATCCGGTTCATGACGAGCTCCTCGGAGACCCTTCCGCCGAGCGACATCGTGACGAGGTCGATGCAGTAGTCGCGCGAGTACTCGAAGCGGTCGTCGCTCGGGAGGAATGAGGTCACCCCGCCCGTCCTTCCGCGCGGGATGATCGAGACCTTGTGAAGCGGGTCGGCGTTCTTGAGATGAAGCCCGACGACCGTGTGTCCGGCCTCGTGGTAGGCCGTCATGCGCCGATCGTCCTCGCGGAGAATCCGGCTCTTGCGCTCGGGCCCGAGAAGAACCTTGTCCTTTGCCTCTTCGAAGTCCTCCATCGCCACCTTCTGCCGGTCGCGTCGCGCGGCGAGGAGCGCCGCCTCGTTGACCATGTTGGCGATGTCGGCGCCCGAGAAGCCGGGCGTCCCGCGCGCGAGGAGCTCGAGATCGACGTCGTCCGAGAGCGGGACCTTGCGCGTGTGCACCTTGAATATGCCGAGGCGTCCGCGCAGGTCGGGCATGTCGACGACGATGCGCCGATCGAAGCGCCCGGGCCTGAGCAGCGCCGGATCGAGAACGTCGGGCCGGTTCGTCGCGGCGAGGAGGATCACTCCCTCGTTCGTTTCGAATCCGTCCATCTCGACGAGGAGCTGGTTGAGGGTCTGCTCGCGCTCGTCGTGTCCGCCGCCGAGGCCCGCGCCGCGGTGGCGGCCCACCGCGTCGAGCTCATCGATGAAGAGGATGCACGGCGCGTGCTTCTTGCCCTTATCGAAAAGATCGCGAACGCGGCTCGCGCCCACGCCGACGAACATCTCGACGAAATCAGAGCCGCTCATGCTGAAGAAGGGCACGACCGCTTCCCCCGCTACGGCCTTGGCCAGGAGCGTTTTGCCCGTACCCGGCGGCCCGAGCAGGATGACACCCTTCGGGATGCGCCCGCCGAGCCGCTGGAATCTCTTCGGATCGCGCAGAAACTCGATGATCTCCTGGAGCTCCTCCTTCGCCTCATCCGCGCCGGCGACGTCGGCGAAGGTGATGCGCGGCATGCTCC
>JBGPBA010000015.1:0-9391 GCA_041481005.1 Candidatus Krumholzibacteriia bacterium
ATCTGCCCGGCTTCTTCAGAACCGGCGGGCGCAGGTAAGGCGCGGGTGGCGCCGACGGGGCCCCCGGCCGAGCGCAGCGTAAGCGAGCACGGACGGGGCGCAGTCGGCGACAGGACCCGCGACGCGCGGTTGTAAAACGCGCGCACACCTGCTATCATCCCGGCTTCCCGGCGCAGCGCAGCCTCTCGGGACCGGACGGGGGCTCGCGCGATGCCGCCGGGAGGCTCCATGGATGTGCCGTCGAGGGTGTTCCGCCGAGAAAGGTCGGGTGCCATGAAGAGAAAGAGCTTGTTCGTTCTGCTCGTCGCCGCGTGGGCGGTTCTGTGCGCGTTCGCGCCCCAGAGCGGGAACCCGCTGCTCGCGAAGTTCGACACGCCGTTCGGCGTGCCGCCGTTCAATCTGATCAAGGTCGAGCATTACATGCCCGCGTACAAGGACGCGATGGCCGAGCAGCGGCAGGCCGTCGAGAGCATCGCCGCCAATCCCGCCGCGCCGACCTTCGCGAATACGGTCGAGGCGCTCGAGATGAGCGGCGATCTCCTGACCCGGGTCGACAACGTATTCAATAGCATGAACTCGGCGAACACCAACGACACGATTCAGCAGATCGCGAAGGACGTCGCGCCGCTGCGCTCGGCGCACGCGGACGCGATTCTTTTCAACGAGAAGCTCTTCAAGAGGATCAGCGCGGTCTACGATCGACGCGCGAAGCTCGCCCTGACGCAAGAGCAGAAACGGCTCCTCGAGAAAACCTACCGTTACTTCGTTCGAAACGGCGCGAACCTCGACGCCGCGAAGAAGGACGAGCTGGCCGAGATCAACAAGGAGCTCTCCGTCCTCGCCCTCCAGTTCGAGGAGAATCTTCTCAAGGACACGAACCGCTTCGAGCTCGTCGTCGAGGACAAGGCCGATCTCGCCGGGCTCCCCGACGCGGTCGTGACGGCCGCGGCCGAGGCGGCCGCCCAGCGCGGCAAGGCGGGAAAATGGGTCTTCACGCTCAACAAGCCGAGCATGATCCCCTTTCTCCAATACTCGCAGCGCCGCGACCTGCGCGAGAAGATCTTCACGGCCTACATTACCCGCTGCGACCACAACGACGACCTCGACAACAAGAAGGTGCTCTCCCGCATCGCCTCTCTTCGCGTCAAGCGGGCGCAGCTCCTCGGCTACAAAACGCACGCCGATTTCCAGCTCGAGGAGGCCATGGCGAAGACGCCCGCCAAGGTATACGAGTTCCTCTACAAGCTCTGGGCGCCGGCGCTCGACCGGGCGAAGCAGGAATCCTCCGCGCTCCAGGCTATGATCGACAAGGAGGGGGGCGGGTTCAAGCTCGAGCCCTGGGACTGGTGGTACTACGCGGAGAAGGTGAGGAAGGCACAGTTCGACCTCAATGACGAGATGCTTATCCCCTACTTCGAGCTCGAGAACGTGCGCGCCGGCGCGTACATGCTCGCGAACAGGCTCTACGGCATCACGTTCACGGAGCTCACGAACCTTCCCACGTACCAGGCGGACGTCCGCACGTACGAGGTCAAGGAGGCGGACGGCACGCACATCGGCATCCTCTACGCCGATTACTTCCCGCGCGCAAGCAAGCAGGGCGGGGCGTGGTGCGGGGCGTTTCGGTCGGAGTCGAAGATGGGCGGCGCGATCGTAAAACCCGTGATCACGAACGTCGGCAACTTCACGAAGCCCGCCGGGGACACCCCGTCGCTCCTCAACTTCGACGAGGTGACGACCCTCTTCCACGAGTTCGGCCACGCGCTGAACGGGCTCCTCTCGGATTGCACGTACCTCACGACGCAGAACGTCGCGACCGACTTCGTCGAGCTCCCCTCGCAGATCATGGAGAACTGGGCGACCGATCCGGAGTTCCTCCCCATGTACGCGAAGCACTATAAGACCGGCGAGCCGATTCCGGCGGACCTGGTCGCGAAGATCAAGAATTCGAGCAAATTCAACCAGGGGTTCGCGACGGTCGAGTACCTCGCGGCGTCCTTCCTCGACATGGACTGGCACACGCTGACCGAGCCGAAGGAGGTCGACCCGACCGCCTTCGAGGCGAAGTCTCTGGCGAAGATCGGGCTCCTCCCCGAGATCGTCACGCGGTACCGAAGCCCGTACTTCGCCCACATCTTCGGGGGCGGCTACTCGGCGGGGTATTACAGCTACATCTGGGCCGAGGTGCTCGACGCCGACGCCTTCCAGGCGTTCAAGGAAACAAGCCTCTTCGATCAGAAGACGGCGCAGCTCTTCAGAAAGTGGGTTCTCGCGGCGGGCGCGAGCGACGAAGAGATGACGCTCTACAAGAAGTTCAGGGGCAGGGAACCGAGGATAGAGCCTCTCCTCGAGCGCCGCGGTCTCAACGCCGGCTCCGATTCCAGGCTGCAGAAGCCGAATTGATCCGGGCGTCGAGGCGCCTCGCGGGCCGCGCTCTCTCGCGGCGCGTCCCGCGCCGCGCGCTCGCTGCGCCGATTCCGACGGGCGCGGACGCCCGTCGTCATGCAGAATGCATAGGGCGCCGAAGGAGCATCCGGCGCCCGGCGCCGGTTCGTGACCCGTAGGAGCCGGGACTAAAGTCCCGAAGCCGGACGGACCTCGCTCGCCCGGGCCTCGACCCTCGCGCCTCGACCCGGGCGAGCCGGTCCCCTCCCTTCCGTTGTTCTTCGGAGCGCTCACCGGAGATCCGCCCACCTCTCTTCCCCGTCAAACGCTTGCCTTCCCGGGACTTTCGTCCCGGCCCGAGCGCTCGCCTGCGCGAGCGGCATGCCGGTTGCGAGTCAAGTATCAGACCAGGCAATCGGTTGCAGGGAGCATCGGACAATGAAATGGGATTTGAAGCCGCTCGGCCTTGGCAGGCTGCTGCAGGCCGGGACGCACACCGCCCACGAGGACCAATTGGTCCGCCGGGAAGCCGTCGGCGCGCCCGCCGCCCGTGCGGAGGATCACGGTCCATCCATCGAAGAGATCGTCCGGCTCGACCACGAGCTTCTCGTCGAGGTCATCGACGCGATCTCATTCCCGCTGTGCATCAGGAGGGCGAGCGATCTGTCGGTGCTCGCGGCGAACGCCGCCGCGCTCGCGAACGGCGTCTTCGCACCGAGCGCGAGGAGCCTCTCGGAGCGCAGCGAGATCCTCAACCAGGAAGCGCGCCATGCCGCCCAGCAATCCGCCGCCGCGGGAACGCACGCGATCGTGGAATACGCCTGGCCGGAGGGCGCCGGCTCCGTCCAGAACCACGAGATCCACGCCCATCCCATCTTCGACGATTCGGCCGTTCCCGTGCTCATTATCGAGTACATGGTCGACATCACGGACCGCTACCGCGCCGAGTCGCTCCGGCGCGAGAGCGAAGCGAACCTGCGGCTCGTCCTCGAATCGTCTCCGAACGCCGTCGTCATGTTCGACTCCGAGGGCATCATCACGGACTGCAATCGCAAGGCGCCCGTGCTCCTCGCCCTCCCGACGAAGGAGGCGTTGATCGGGAGACGGGTGTGGGATTTCATCGCCCCCGAGATGCGGGAGCCGACGAGGCTCTGCTTCGCCCGGACGCTCCTCGAGGAGATCGTGGGCGACGTCGAGTGCACGCTGCAGGCGGCGAACGGGACCACCTTCTTCGCCGAGGTGTCGGCGGTGGCCATCGACCGCGGCGCCGACCACGCGACCTCGTTCATCATGATCATGAAGGACGTCACGGAGCGCAAGCGCTTCCAGGAAATGCTGGAAAAAGGGTCGCTCGATCTGCGCAAACGCATCAGAGAGCTCAATTGCCTGACCAAAATATCCCGGCTCATCGACAGCGACGGACGCTCCCCCGAGGACATGCTCAAGGCAGCCGTCGACGTGCTCCCCTCGGGATGGCAGTACCCCGAGATTGCATGCGCGCGGATCATCCTCGAGCGCGAGGAGTTCAAGACGGACAACTATCGCGAAACGATCTGGAAGCAGGCGTGCGGCCTCTTCGCGCACGGAAGCCTGATCGGCGGTCTCGAGGTCTGCTACCTCGAAGAGCGGCCGTCCGCCGACGAGGGGCCGTTTCTCAAGGAAGAGCGCGAGCTCCTCAGCGCGATCGCGGAAGATCTGGGGAGGCTCGTCGCGCTCAAGCGAACATATCTCGACCTCCGGCGGAGCGAGGAGAAGTACCGGAGCCTCTTCGAGGCGAACAGGGACGCCATATTCATCGTCGAGTCGCAGACGCTGCGGATCGTCGACTGCAACGCCCAGGCGGAGCTCCTCACCGGCCGCGGCCGCTCGGAGCTTCTCTCGATGCAGGCACACGAGATATACCCCGCGCACCTCGAGGACGCCGTTCGGGAGGGCTTCTCCATGCAGGCGGCGGACGCCCGGTGCACGGCCGAAGCGGAGATCGTGGCAAAGAACGGGCGGACGATACCGGTGAGCACCTGCGCCGCCCTCGTCGATATCAACGGCAGGGACTGCTTCCAGATCATTTACGGAGATATATCCGAGCGCAAGGAAACGGAGCGCATCCTGCGGGCGGCGAGGGACGAAGCCGAGCACGCCAACAGGGCGAAGAGTCAATTCATCGCCAACGTGAGCCACGAGATCAGAACGCCCATGAACGCGGTCATCGGGTTCACCGACATTCTGCTCGAGACCGAACTCGCCAACGAGCAGCGCGAATACGCGGGAATCGTCAAGACGAGCGCCGAGACCCTTCTGTCGCTCATCGACGACGTCCTCGATTTCTCGAAGATCGAGGCGGGGCGGCTCCATTTCGAGGACATCCCGTTCGAGCCCGAGCGCATCGCCTACGACGTCTGCGAGCTCCTGTGTCCCACGGTGGCCGCACGAGGCATCGAGCTCCTGTGCGACGTCGGCGAACGGGTCCCGCCGCTCCTGCACGGGGATCCATTTCGATTCCGTCAAGTTCTCATCAACCTGCTCGCGAACGCGGCGAAGTTCACCGCGTCGGGCGAGATCGAGCTCGCGGTCGACGTCGACGAGATCGAGGGCGACAGGTTCAAGCTTCATGTAACCGTCCGTGACACCGGGATCGGCATCGAACGGGACAAGCTGCCGATTATCTTCGCGCCCTTTCAACAGGCAGACGGTTCGACGACGCGAAAGCACGGCGGCACCGGTCTCGGGCTGACGATCTGCAGACAGATCGCGACCCTTCTCGGCGGGGACGTCTCGGTCGAGAGCGAGATCGGCAGGGGAAGCTGTTTCCATTTTTGCGCATGGTTCGGGAAAGCCGCCGAGACGCCCGAGACGCGACCCGCCGAGATGCGTCTCCCGCCGATGCGGCTCCTCCTCCTGGATGACAACGAGCGCGCCCGCCTCCTTCTCGCCCGGAACTTCGGGTCGCTCGGGATGCACGTAACGGCGTGCGCGACGGGCGCCGACGCCATCCGAGAGCTCACGGCCGCCCGAGACGCGGGGAACCCCGTGGATCTCTGTATCGTGGATACCTCGCTTCTCTTGGCAGACGGCGGGGATCTGATCACGGAGATGAGGCGTCTGTGCCGGGCCCCACATCCCTCGGTGATCGGAACATCGCTCCTGATCGAGCGGGCCGCGCACACGCCGATCGTCGGTGAGCTCGACGGGCACCTGAGCAAACCGGTGCGCAAGGAAGCTCTTCGCGAGCTGCTCGAGCGGTCGACCCCCGGTCGGGCCGACGAGCGCCCCGACGAGGCGCAGACGCGGAAGCGTCCGGCCGTCGCGACGGGCGGCGCGGACGATCGTCGCGCCCCGCGAATCCTTCTCGCGGAGGACAATCCGGTCAACCAGAAGCTGGCCCGTCTCGTTCTCGCCAAGGCGGGGCTCGAGGTCGACGTCGCCAACAACGGACGACAGGCGGTCGACAGGTTCACGGCGGACCCGGAGCGCTACACCCTCATCCTCATGGACATCCAGATGCCGGTGATGGACGGAATTGAGGCGACGAAGAGCATCCGGGCGAAAGGGTTCACCCGCGTACCCATCGTCGCCATGACCGCGCGGGCCATGGACGGCGACCGGGAGAGCTGTCTCGAGGCGGGGATGAACGACTACATCACGAAGCCGATCAGAAAGGAACGAGTTCTCGAGGTATTCGAGAAGCTCGCCGCGCGAAAGGAGAACGTATGATCATATCACAGGTGGCCGATTCCATGGGACTCACCGAATCGGAATTCCTCGAGCTCCTCTCTCTCTTCGTCGAGACCGCTCGGTCCGATCTCGCCGCGATCGAATCGGGCGTCTCCTCGGGAGACGCACCGAAGGCGGCGAACGGCGCTCATTCGCTGAAAGGCGCCGCGGCGAGCCTGGGGCTGCCGGAGATCTGCGAAGGAGCCCGGCTGATCGAGCAGGCGGCCCGCGAGGGGAAGCTCTCCCCGGCACGAGAGATCCTTCCTTCTCTGGGGCGATACGTCGCCGAGATCGCCGGCATGCTCGCGCCCGGCGGCGCGAGCGCGGAGGCCGGCATGCCCGACGGCGCTCGGCCCGAGCAGGCCCCGAGCGGGGACGCCGACTGGAGTCGAAAGAAATGAACGACGATTTTCCGATCCTCGTGGTCGAAGACCACCCCGCTCTCCGGAGGCAGCTCGAGATGATTCTGCAAAAGGCGGGGTTCGCCGTGACCTGCGCGGAGAACGGCCGACGCGCGCTCGAGCTCATGCAGGGGTCGCCCTTCCCGATCATCCTGACCGACTGGATGATGCCCGAGATGGATGGAATCGAGCTCTGCCGGGCGATCCGGAACAGCGGAGCCTACGGCGGATATATCTATGTCATTCTCCTGACCTCGAAAAGCTCCAAGGACGACATCGTCGCGGGGCTCGAGGCGGGCGCCGACGATTTCCTGAGCAAGCCCTTCAATCCGGCCGAGCTGATCGCGAGGCTCAACACCGCGAAGCGCGTCATCGGGCTCGAGCGGTGCCTGCAAAGGACCAACGAGGAGACGCGGATCCTCTCGATCACCGATCCCCTGACCGGCGCGTACAATCGAACGTACCTCAACGACCGCCTTCCGCAGGAGGTCGCGCGAGCCCAGAAGTACTCGCGCTCACTGTCGGTGATTCTGAGCGACCTCGACTATTTCAAACGAATCAACGACGCCCACGGCCACCTGGCCGGCGACGAGGCGCTCAAAACCTTCGTGCAGTGCATCAGGGGAGTCATCAGGGTCGATTGCGATTGGATCGCGCGGTTCGGCGGAGACGAGTTCCTCATCGTCCTGCCGGAGACGTCCGTCGCCGGCGCGGCGGCGGCGGGGGAGCGCTACGCTCGCCTCATCGCCGAATCATCGATCCAGGTCCACGCGGAGAGAGTATGCCTCTCGGCAAGCTTCGGCGTGACGGGGTTCGATCGGGCGGGGAGCGCTCAAACCGTCGACCCCGGAGCCCTGATCGCCCTTGCGGATGAATGCCTCTATCGGGCGAAGCGCGAGAAAAGGGGATCGGTCATAGTCGAAGCCTGGCGCGAGGAGATTCTTACCGGGGCGGTTTGAAGACTGCCGTCGTTCAACCCTCGCGCGCGCTTCTTTCGGAAATCCCCGTTCCTCGAAAAGCGCGCGCAATCCCCGCCGAATATCAGCCGTGAAGCCTCACTCAAGCATGAATGCCACGGTAACCGTCATCGTTTCTCCCGGAACCACCTTGGCGGCGTCCGTTACGACGAGCCTGTAAGCGATGTGCGGGCGAGAAAGGGCGCCGGTCGCATGCAGCGACGCTATTTCTTCCACGCTGAATGTGACCAAGGCCGATGCCGAGGCATGGCGGGGCTCGTACGCGGCAGCATTGGATCATTGATCGAAAAGGGCTTCTCTGTTCTCTTCGGGTCAGGCTTCCCGCTTCGCCGGCTCGGGCTTGCCCCCCGTCAATTCATCGATCATCGCAGAGAGCTCATCGGGCCTGATCGGTTTCGTTACGTATCCGTCCATTCCCGCGGCCAGACACTTCTCCCGGTCGCCCTTCATCGCGTGCGCCGTCAGGGCCATGATCGGAACGCGGCGCCCCGTCGTTTTCTCTGTGTCGCGTATGGCGGCCGTCGCTTCGAATCCGTCCATCTCGGGCATTTGCACATCCATGATAATCAGATCGAACGGTTCCCGGTTCGAATCGTTGATGACGGAGAGGACCTCTCTGCCGTTTCTGGCGACGACCACCGTGTGGCCGCGCTTCTCGAGCATGCGGATGGCCAGCACTTGATTGACCGGGTTGTCCTCGGCGAGGAGAACCCTTAATGGACGCATCTGCTCCTCCCGCGGCGCGCGACTGCCGTCGACGGGTGCATTGCCCGCGTCGGCCTGCTTCGCCAGGCCAACGGCGTTCATGATGGCATCGAGCAGAGACGATTGTTTGACCGGCTTGGTCAGGCATGCGGCGACGCCTAGGTCGCGGCAGTGGGCGCTATCCTCCCGTCGACCCATCGAGACGAGCATGATGATCGATGTTCCTTTGAGACTCGCGTCGTTCCGTATCCGCTCCGTGAGCTCGAAACCGCTCATGACCGGCATATCGGCGTCGATGAAAACCAGAGGGAACGGTCGTCCGGCCAACGCCGCCTCGTTCATCGCCAGGAGCGCCTCGGGACCGCTTTCGGCCGAGACCGCTTCCATCCGCCAGAACGCGAGCATATCCAGCAGCATGAGTCTGCTCCCGGCGGTGCCTTCAACGACAAGAACGCGCACGTCGCGAAGGTTGACCAGATCCGCGGGTGCTCGCCGTGCAATCGGACTGCTCTGGCGACCGAACCGCGCCGTGAAGTGAAATGTGCTCCCTTCGCCCGGCCGGCTCTCGACCCATATCCTCCCCCCCATCATCTCCACGAGGCGGGATGAGATCGTCAAGCCGAGGCCCGTGCCGCCGTATGTGCGGGAGGTCGAAACGTCGGCCTGCGCAAAGGCTTCGAAGATGGCCTCCTGCTTGGCCGGCGGAATGCCGATGCCCGTGTCCGCGACGGCGAAATGGAGGCACGTTTCTTCGGGCGTCTTCGTCTCGAGACTGACCGAAACGACGACTTCGCCCCGCTCCGTGAACTTGATGGCGTTGCCGACCAGATTGATGATGATCTGACGCAGACGGCCCGGGTCTCCCGCAAAGTGATCGGGCACCTCGGGCGGTATGTGATAGGTGACCTCGAGGCCTTTCTCCGCGGCTCGCTGGGCGAGCGTATTGAGAATATCGGCCATGCTGTCCCGGAGGTCGAAATCGATCGACTCCAGCTCGAGCTTTTGCGCCTCTATTTTGGCGAAGTCGAGGACGTCGTTGATGATGTTCAGGAGGGACTCGGCCGACGTTTCGACCGCGCCGACGTACTCGCGCTGCTCGGCCGTGAGCGCGGTATCCTTGAGCAGCTCCGTCATCCCGATGACGCCGTTCATGGGGGTTCGGATCTCGTGGCTCATGTTGGCAAGGAAATCACCCTTCGCGCGGTTGGCTTC
>JBGPBA010000016.1:0-9189 GCA_041481005.1 Candidatus Krumholzibacteriia bacterium
AAGGAATGCTCCAGCTGTTGCTTCTCGCCGGGGTGTCGGCCGGCGCGTTTCTCGGGATAGTCGCCCTTTCCGAGAAGCTTTTCTACCAGGGCGCCATTGGGCTCGGCGAGATCGCCGCGCGGCGCCGCGCCCTCTCGGCGGCGGACATGGCGAGAAAGGTTTCCTCGGGTCGCCACCCCGTCCGCGCGATCTTTCTGCGCGAGCTGCGGGTCATGAACAGGACGCCGATCTTTCTGATGAATGGCGTGCTCGTCACCGTCATCCTCCCCGTGGTTTTCCTCGCCATGGCCGGGTCGGGCGGCGGCCCCTTCATCCTCCTCAAGAGGCTGGGAGCGGATCATTCGGCAGTCATGGTTCTCGGCCTCGCCGCGTTTTTTCTCGTCTGCGCCTGCCTGAACGGGACGGCCTCCTCGGCGGTTTCACGGGAGGGGCGCTATTTCTGGATATCGAAGGTCATCCCGGTGCCCTGGGCCGACCAGCTCCGGGCCAAGTTCATCCATTCGTACCTCGTATCATTTCTTGGAATCGCGGCGGGGGCGGTGGTCGCAGTGATCGTCGCCAAGGTTCAGGCGGCGATCCTCGTGCCGGCCGTTGTTCTCGCCCTCGCCGGCTCGGCGACCCTGAACCTCATCTCTCTCAGGATCGATCTCGCGCGGCCTCTCCTCAAATGGACCGATCCACAGCAGGCCATCAAGCAGAACCTCAACGTGATCCTTGCGGCGATCGTCAACCTCGCATTCTTGGCCGCGTGCGGCTTCCTCGCCCACTTTCTCATCAAAATCGGGCTCCCGTGGGCCGTCGGCTACTGCGTCCTCCTTGCCATCGCGGCGGCCGCAGCCGCGGGTGTCTGGAAGGAGCTCGTCTCCTTTGCGGAGAAGAAATACCCGACGATCGATGCGTAGGGAAACCGATCTCGACGCGAAGGGCGCCGCGGCCGAGCGGCCGCCCCGACGCGGCGGTCGCGCCGGCTTGCGGTCGTGCGTCTCCGAGGCGATCGCGCCGGCTCGGAGGCGGCCCCCACGCTAGAGCCGGGCGATCACGCGCAGCTCGGCCTGCGGCAGGAAGCTTTCATTACCGAATTTTCTGAAGAATACTCCGGCCGCTCCGCTCATGTAGATGTGCTTCACGAGCGGGTATTCGACCGAGAGCTCCGTGTAGTTGTCCGTGTTATGGAATCCGGACGGCCTCGGGAGCAATTGGTAGTTCCGAGTCTGAGACTGCACCTCGAGGCTCAAGCTCCGAAGCTGCCTCATGACGAGGGCGTCGAGAGAATAGAACTCGATATAATCCGTCTTCATCCCCTGGGCCCCCGCGGAAAAGCGGAACCCCCACCAGGACGGCGTCATCAGGTAGGCATTCGCCGTCCATCCCGTGCGGACTCCTGACATCGATCCGCCGCTCCCCCGAATGCTCCATGAGCTCTGGCCATACGAGGCCGAGAGCCTCACGTCGTCGTAGGTCGACGGGACGCTCTTCGAGGAAAGGCCGAAGAAGGGGGTGCTCCGGCCCCTGGCGAGGAGATAGAGCTGGTCGAAGGGGCTTCGCCACTGCGTGGCGGAGAGGCTCAGGCTCCCCGCGTCGCGCCGCCACGAGACGCTCAGCCCGGCGCGAGCCACGTGCCTGTCGTCCAAATCATACCCCGCGTACGTCTCGAACCAGATGCTCTTCTTCAGGGACACGTTGACGCCAGCCGGAACCTCGCTCTGCTTGAACCCGAAGGCCGAGGAGCGCTGGTATCCCGCGGAAGCGGTGACGCTCTCGCCCCGATACTTCAGCTGCCCCGTCGCGGCGATGTCCTTCGACTGGCGAGACCCGTTCCAGAGATCGACCGCGCGCCCCGCCGAGCCGTCGATGGAGAAACGCCCCCTCCTCATCGTGAACGCGCCGCCATCGATCACGGGGGAGCTGCCATACTCGATCTCCGGGAAGAACCGCCCGAGCTTGAGGTCGAGGCTGCCGGCCGCGAGACGGTCCGCCTCGATCGAGATCGATTGAATGACGTGCCTGCTTCGGAAGGGGCTCTCGAGAACCGATTTCGAGGTATGCTCGAAGTCGAGCCACGAGTGGCTTCGATACTTGAGCACGATCCGATCGGAGAGGGCGGAGGCCTCGAGGAATCCGGTGAGCTGCAGCCCGCTCAGCTTGTTCGGCGCGTGCGACAGTCCGACGTAGGCGTAGCGTGCGTTGAGGTACCCCCTGGCCTTCAGTCCATACGAGCTCTCGTACGCCCACGATCGGGAGGGAGCAGCGCCCGCGGCGCCCGGCCTCGGCGTGAAGACGAGAGCCGCGCCGACGCACGCGAGTAGGATGCAGCCGGCCCCGACTCCTTTCATCGCTTTCTCACCGCTCCGCGATTCGTTTTTCAATTGGGGCTGCCTCCCGTCGGAAAGCGTCCCGGGTGGCAGTCGAGGCAGCGTCCGCCTCGGTCGTCCACGTGCCCCGCATGGCAGGCATGGCATGAATATTCGAGGTAGTTTTGGGAGTTGGCGTGGCACGTGGCGCAGGGGACCCCCGCGTGCTGGCCCGTTTGGACGTTGAACCACGCGGGGCTGTGCGCGTAGACCCACGAATCCTGGAGGTGGCATTCCTGGCAGTCCAGGCCCGCGCCGTAGGCGGCGTGCGGGAATGTCGAGCTGCGGTAGTCCTTCTCGTGGCAGCTCGCGCAGCCCGTGGGCCTCGGCACGATCTTGAACGACTGCAGGTCGCGGTGGCAGTCGCCGCAATCGAGAGCGCGGTGCGCCCCCATGAGCGGGAACCCCGTCGAGTTATGGTTGAACCGCGTGACGGTCCACGTGGCCGAGCGATGGCAGGCATAGCAGTCACGGCCGAGAGAGCCCTTGTGGAAATCCTCGTGGCAGCTCGTGCAGTTTCTGTCGGCCTTGTCGAATTTATGGTCCTTGTGGCAGCCTCCGCAGGGTACGTCCTGATGGAATGCGAATAGATCTTTCCGGGGATGCTTGTACTTGATCTCCGAAAATGGATGCCCGGCCGTATGACAATCCTCGCACTTTTTGTGGAAGCTCGCTCCGTGCGGTGACTGATGACAGCTCCCGCAATCCGGTTTGGGCGATTTTTCTCCGTGGCAGGCGTCGCAGGAGAGCTGGGTGTGGCTCCCCTCGAGAAGGAAGCTCGTAGCGACGTGAGCCTCGATATCACCCGTGGTGAGCGGCGCGGGGGCCCGGTCCCGCTCCGGAGGACGGAGCTTGACCTCCTTCGTCCCGCAGCCGTCCGCGAGAATGCCCAGGGCGAGGAGCGCCGGGACCGCGAAGAGGACGAGCACCATGTGCGGATTTCTCTTGATACGCGTCGCTCTCAATCGCCGCAGTCCCTCCACCTCTGATCGTGGCAGGAGGTGCAGGAAGGCTCTCCGTTTAGTCCTCCCTGGAGCTGCACGCCGTGGCAGGCGGTGCAGGTCGTGTACGGCTGGCAATAACCCGGGGCGTGCAGCGTGCCCCCGAGGTTGACCGTGTGCGCCACCATGCCGCAGTTGGGAAGCTCCCAGCGGGCGATGTGGCATGTCGTGCAGGAAGGCACTCCGAGAACTCCCTGGAGGCTGTCCCCGTGGCATTCCGCGCACTTCGGGTAGGGGGTGCAGTAGCCGCTCGCGTGGTTGATCCCGCCAAGCTTGGCCACGTGGGGGACACCGAACAATACGCCGGTACCGGGGGAGCCGGTGCGCAGGGGATTATCCATGTCCCAGCAGCGCAGCGCTCCGCAGGCGATGAGGACGAGCGCACCGACGCCGAGAGATCGCGTTGTTCTCTTCGCGACATCGCGCAGCATGGCTCAATATATAAAGGGGACGGCGTGCCGAAGTCAAGCTCGTCCGTTGGCGTGACGACGGTTGCCATCGTCATGATTCTCATGATAGGGTTGAGCGGTTCAGTCGCTCGATTCGTCGAAGGGACGACACATCGTATGAGAGCCCAGTTCCTCGCCGCGTTGATCTTTGTGCTATTGCTCCCCCTCCGGGGCGAGGCCGAGGAGCTGTCGTCCGGCCCCGAGGCGCCCCGGGAAGACACGATTTCCGCTGGGTCCCCGTATCGGATCGACGCCTTTCGGGATGGCTTGATCATTGGCGGCACCGCCGCCGGCGCCGTGGCCTCCGTGATCATCGGGCATTCCAAGGAGCCGCTCACGCCGCTCGACGTCGAACGGCTCTCACGGGACTCCATCAATCGATTCGACCGGGGAGCGACCCTCGAATTCGACAATGCAGTCTCCGACGCGAGCTGGGTGCTCGCCGGAGCGCTCATTGCCGCTCCTCTTTCGCTCCTCTTCGATTCGGACGTGAGGGACGACGTGCGCGAGTTCTATTTCATGTATGCCGAGACGATGGCGCTCGCATTCGTCCTCCCCGCCATCGGCAAGAGCAGCACCCAGAGGCTCCGCCCGCTTGTCTACAACCCCGACGTCCCGTTCGAGCGAAAGCTCGCGCTCGACCCAAGAGGGGCCTTCTTCTCGCGGCATACGACGGCCGCCTTCGCTTCGGCGGTGTTCCTGTGCGCCGTGTACGACCGGTACAACCCGGACTCGCGGGCGAGGTTATACCTGTGGACGGGGAGCATCGCCGCCGCGGCGGGGGTCGGCTACATGCGCTACGAGTCCGGTCGGCACTTTCCGACCGACATCATCGTCGGCGCCGCCGTCGGGAGCGCCATCGGCTGGGGGATTCCGGCCCTTCACCGCTCGACGGGGGGAAGGCTCGCCGTGGAGCCGCTCGTCGAGGGCCGGCGCTTCGGGCTCGCGCTTCGGTTGGAAATGTGAGCCGTGCATGAGGAGGCCGGTGCGCCCGGCGGGGCAGCGCGCGAGAGCGGGACGCAGCGCGCGGGCGGCGGCGTCTACTTCATGGTAGCCCCTGCCCGCGATACCAGTTCTCCAACCTCTCTTCTGATGTCCTTGAAACGCATCCCCGCGTTCGCTATCGCGGCGAGGCCAATCACCCACAGGGTCGCGGTCAGAATGATGAACACGGCGATGGAGAACCCGGTCGCCGTCGTCTTGTCGACTCCGAAGAGGCTGAGGCCCACGACGGCGAAGAACTGATACGTTCCGACGTTCGAGGGCGCGTTGGGAATCGCCGTCCCGAAGTACATGATGAGGAAGACCGCCGCCCCCGCCCAAATGGAGAGGTTCAGCCCGTACGCCCGCATGACGAGCCATACCGAGACGATCTGGAGTATGACGATGAGGGACGAGGCGAAGAACGACGCGAAGAAGTACCTCGACATGCCGATCTCTTCGATTCCGCGCGCGAGCTGCGCGATGAGCCGCGCGACGACGCGGATCGGCCTCCAGCGCGGCCGCTCCGTCGCCTCGACGTCCGCCGGCGACCGCTTCCCCCGGATCACGAGATAGATGAACATCGCCGTCAGGGCGAGCACGCAGCCGCCGAGGATCTTGGCGGCGACGACCAGATTCCTCGGGAGCTGCACGAGAAACGCCGTGACCGCGATTCCGATGCTGAGCCAGATGCCGTCGAACAGCCGCTCGACCGCGACCGACGGCACGACGGCGAGAAAATCGATCTTTTGCCAGCGCGACACGAGGTACGCCCGCACGAGCTCCCCGGCCCGGAACGGCACGATCTCGTTCGTGAAAAGGCCGACGTAGACGGCCTGCGTGACGCGGAGCAGCGGCATTCTCCCGACGGGCCGCAGGAGAAGCTGCCATCGCAGGCCCTGACACAGGTAGCTCAAGACGTCGAGCACGACGGCGACCGCGACGAGCCCCCATCGCATGTGCCTGACCTGGCTGAACAGACGCCCGACGTGCGTCCCGTGAAAGACCCAGAACAGGCACGCCGCGGCGATGGAATACCCGAGGATCTGCCTGAAGACGTGGCGGCCGTTTCGCGACGGTTTGTTCGTCATCTCTTGAACGGGAGCGATCGGGTCACGGTTCCTCAATGAATCTGTCACCCCCGGCTTGGTATTCTCCGCCGATCGATTCGTAACGGCGCTCCTTGCCCTTCTTGACCTCCGAGACCGCCTGCAGCGCGATCGCCATGCGGGGAAGGTCCAGCGGCGTCTTGAAGATCGCGTAGCGCGGCTCCCAGAGGTTCGCGAACTTCGCCTTGTACTGCTTCAGCCCCCGATAGCTGAACAGAAAATCGAGGTGCTGAAAGAAGAAATGAAGCGCCTTCTCCTCGACGGAGGCCTCCTCCTCGTCCTGGAATCCCGCCATGGGAGCCATGCCGAGATTGAACCGCCGGTAGCCGCGCTGCTTCAGATGGAGGAAGTGCTTCACGAAAAGGTAATCCATGACGCCGACGGGCGCGTCGTCGCGGCGGCGCATCAGGTCGGTCGTCGCTTCGCCCGCCCGGAAGGAAGGGATCTGGTTCACGAACGCAAGGAAGTTCCCCTTGCCGTCGACGGCCGCGGCGATCGGGGACGATGCGATGTAAGCCGGCTCGAAAGTCCCGAGGGTGAACTGCCGCTCCCGTCGGCCGGGGATCGTGAGCCACGCATCGGACACGCGCTTGACCTTGGCGAGGATTTCGAGCGGAATCGGGGGCTCGTGCCATTCGTAGCGGATCCCCGCCTCCTCGAGCTTGTTGATCGTGTGCCGAAAGACCTTGCGATCCTTTCCATCGAGCGAGAATCCGGCGAGGTCGACGATGGCGTCGTCGCCGACCTTGAGCCTCCGGTATCCGAGCTTCTCGTAGATCGGCAGGAAATCGGGGAGCGTCTGGTAGAAGCCCACCCCCCAGTCGTTGGCGTCGCAGAACTCGTCGAACCGGCGAATGATTCCCTCGATCTCCGGTTCAGGCCCGACGGGATCCCCGAGCGCGACGGCGAAGCCGCTCCCGACCCGATAGGCGATGAAACTTTCGAGGGAGCTCGAGAAGAAGAAGGACTTGTCGGGCCAATACTTGAAGAAGTCGATGGCGCTGCGCCCGTGTGTCTCGACGATGTCCTTGGCGAGGGCGCGCTCGCGCGGAAGCGTCCGGTACTGATAGATGACGGGCCGAAAGAGGGAGACGAGCGAGTAGAGAATGCCGAGCGTCGTCGTCACGTAGAGCGAATCGATGAAGAAATGCGCGTGGCGGGTGTGGGGAACGAGGTTCGGATTGCCGATAAAGACGAGGTACTTGAGCGTTTCCCGGACGGCGTCGTTGATGTGAAAGTTGACGCCGAAGTCCCTGCGATCGAGAAACCAGAATCCGGCGATCCCGTAGACGAGGCAGAGCGCTGCGGCCACGCCGAATCGCAGGAGGCCGCCGCGATAATCGGGGGCGCCGCTCCGCACGGTGAACAGATTGCGCGACAGGACGACGACGACGAGGAGCACGAGCGAGACGAGCGCCTCTTCGTAGTTGAGACCCTTCCCCAGGTGGAACACGATCGACAGGGAGGCCAGCGCGAGGACGACGTAGTACGCGAGCCGCTTGCGCTTGTAGATGTTGATCGCGGAGATAACGAGCCCGAATCCGATGAGCAAGGTGAGTATCCTCGAGACGTGGACGAACTCGAAGGGGAAGATGTCGAGGAGAATGCGAACCCGCCAGGGGAGCGCATGGATGATGACCGAGTAAATGTTGATAATGCCGCTCCCGAGCGTGACGAGAGCGACGACGCGTACCGGTATGTGATAGGTTTTCATTGCGGTGACATACTTCCCTGATGCACGGGACCCGTGCGCGCGATCCCATTCACTTTAACTCTTGCCGACGCCGCACCCGTTCGTCAACAAAAAACGATTGCCTCCGCGGGCGGCAGGGCGCCCGCGCGCGATTCGAAAAATCGGCGCGCCGCGAGAAAAGAGCTTGCCTTGCCCGCGATATTCAGGAATGATAGTATCATCTGCGTTGACCCCGAGGAGAGTTGCTCCGCCCTTCGTATTCGAGTCTCGTGACTTTTGAATGCTCGCCGCGGGGCTGTCATTTCTTACCGCGTTGTCATAAGAAAGCTGGTGGTCGATGAAGATTCTCGCAATCGAGAGGGAGCTGCCGAGCGCTGAAGGGGAGGACTTTCGGCCTCACATGAGGGTGGAAGCCGAGCGGGGGTGGGAGCTCTACCAGGCGGGTGTCATTCGTGAGCTCTACTTTCACCGCGATCTGCACAACGCCATTTTCATACTCGAGTGCGCCGACGAAAAAGAGGCAGCGGAGGTGCTCGCGACGCTGCCGCTCGTGAAGGCCGGGCTCATCGCCTTCGACGTCATTCCGCTGGTTCCCTATCCGGGCTTCGAGCGGCTTTTTTCGAAAGAGGAGCCGCATCCGAGGAAAAGGGGCCGCCGCTGAGGCACCCGTTCCCGTGTCGGGCGCTCGATTGACTCGCCGCCCGCGGCCGGTCGTCGCCTCAACGCATCTGTTGAAATGAAATCCGCCTCCGTGCTACGCTGCACGCGCCTCGTCGTGTCACGACGAGGGATAAGCGGAGGTGGCTTCCGATGAAAATAAAGGGTCTCATCATCCAGGCGCGAAAGGAATTCGTTGACGACAACTTTGGCCCCGGCGCCTGGGAGCGCGTGCTCGGCTCGCTTCCCGCGGAGGACCAGGAGAGCCTGAAGGACCTCGTCCTCACGGCGAAATGGTATCCGTTCGAGCTCGGCGAGAGACTCGACCGGGCCATCGTCAGCGCGCTCGGCGGGGGCGACGAAAAGGTCTTCGAGGAGATCGGCGCGAAATCCGCCGAGCGGAGCCTCATGAAGGTGCACAAGTCGTTCGTCACGCCGGGCGATCCCCAGGCCTTCATGAAGAAAGCGGACGTCGTCTACCGGTTCTACTACGACACGGGCCGCCGCGAATACACCCAGACCGGACCGATCTCGTGCGTGCTCACCACGTACGACGCGAAGACCTTCTCCGCGCCCGACTGCCTCACCGTGATCGGCTGGCACAAGGCGGCCCTGAAGATGTGCGGCGCGAAGAGCATCGTGGCCGTCGAAGAGGAATGCCGCGCGAAAGGGGGCTCCGTCTGCCGCTACCGGTTCGAGTGGAAGCTGTAAAGGACCGCAGGCGGGGGCGCGAGTGATCGAGGTGCGGGCCCTCGAATCTTTTGTCCTTTGATTCGCCGGGATTGATGTCAATGAGGTGAGGATCCAATGAATACAATTCGGATCGCGACAGTTCTTGGAGTGGTGTCTCTCATCGCTTCATTTTTCGCCTTGGACGCCGGCGCCCAGACATCGAGGCCGATCGCGCTCAGCGATTCTCTCGGCACGACCATTGACGCCAAGGAGCGG
>JBGPBA010000017.1:0-9184 GCA_041481005.1 Candidatus Krumholzibacteriia bacterium
AAGTGGCGCAGTTGTGGCGCTAGACACCAACGGTGCTGCGATCGCCTTGATCATGCCTCCCATGTTCTCGATCGTATCCATCAGGGCGATCGTCTTCTGCTCGATCTCGTCGGTAAGCCTCTCGACGAGGTAGGAGCCGCCGAGCGGGTCGATCGCGTCGCAGACCCCCGATTCCTCGGCGATGACTTGCTGGGTTCGCAGCGCCGTGAGAACCGCTTCCTCGGAGGGGAGATTGAGCGCCTCGTCCTTCGAGTTCGTGTGGAGCGATTGCGTGCCCCCGAGGACCGCGGCGAGCGCCTGCATCGTCACCCGGATGACGTTGTTCTCGATCTGCTGTGCCGTGAGAGTGCAGCCGGCGGTCTGCGAGTGGAAGCGCAGGAGCAGCGAGCGCTCGCTCTTCGCGTGGAAGCGCTCCTTCATGATGCGGCCCCAGAGGCGTCGTGCCGCCCGGAACTTCGCGACCTCCTCGAAGAGATTGTTGTGCACTCCGAAGAAGAAGGAAAGCCGCGGGGCGAAATCGTCGACGGCGAGCCCCGCCGCGAGCGCGGCTTCGACGTAGGCGACCGCATCGGCGAGGGTGAAGGCGATCTCCTGGACCGCCGTCGAGCCCGCCTCGCGGATGTGGTAGCCGCTGATGCTGATCGTGTTCCATGAGGGAGCGTGGTCCTTGCACCAGGCGAATATGTCGGTGACGATCCGCATCGATGGGGCGGGTGGATAGATGTAGGTGCCTCGGGCGTAGTACTCCTTGAGAATATCGTTCTGAATCGTTCCGGAGATCTTCGCGAGCGGGACCCCCGTCTCCTCGGCGATAACCGCGTACATGGCGAGCAGTATGGCCGCGGTCGCGTTGATGGTCATCGACGTGCTGACCTTGTCGAGAGGAATATCCTTCAGCAAGATTCTGAAATCTTCTATGGAATCTATTGCCACACCGACTCTTCCAATCTCGCCCTCAGCCATCTTGTGGTCGGAGTCGTAGCCCATCTGGGTGGGGAGGTCGAAAGCGATCGAGAGCCCCGTCTGCCCCCGGCCGAGAAGGTAGCGAAAACGCGTATTCGTTTCTTCAGCCGATCCGAAACCCGCGTACTGGCGCATCGTCCAGAGCTTCCCCCTGAACATCGTCGGATAAACCCCGCGGGTGAACGGGTAGCGCCCCGGGAACCCGAGCTTGTCGTCGTAATCGGATTCGGGGGCATCGAGAGGCGTGTAAAGGGGTTGGATCTCAATCCCGGAGGTCGTCGTGAAGCCGGCCTTGCGCTCCCCGCCCTTCTTGCGGAACGGCTCGTACACGTTCGTTTCCCATTCGCGGAGCCCATCCGGGAGCTCCGACTTCTTCTTTTCCTTCATGGTCCGACCTCTCTTACAGTGGATGTTGCCGTGCTTCTTCGGCGGGTTCTGCTGCCTCTTGTTCAGCAGATTCTCGAGGGCGTGGATGACCATCGGTCTCGTATTCTCGGGCGTGATGACGTCGTCGAGGTATCCGAAGCTCGCCGCCACGTATGGGTTGGCGAAGGTCTCGGTGTACTGATCGATGCGATCCTGAAGCTCGGCCGCGGGATCCTCGGCGGAGGAGATCTCCTTGCGGAAGAGGATGTTCACGGCCCCTTCGGCTCCCATGACCGCGATCTCGGCCGTCGGCCAAGCGACGTTGTAGTCGCCTCGTATGTGCTTGCTCGACATGACGCAATAGGCGCCGCCGTAAGCCTTCCTCGTGATCACGGTAATCTTGGGAACCGTGGCCTCGCAGTACGCGAAGATGAGTTTCGCTCCGTGGCGGATGATGCCGCCCCATTCCTGGATCGTGCCCGGGAGAAAGCCCGGCACGTCCTCGAACGTGATGAGCGGTATGTTGAAGGCGTCGCAGAACCGCACGAAGCGGGCGGCCTTCGTCGAGGAGTCGATGTCGAGGGAACCGGCGAGGTGCATCGGCTGGTTCGCCACCACGCCCACGACGTGGCCGTTCATTCGCGCGAAGCCGACGACGATGTTCTTCGCCCACAAAGGCTGCACCTCGAGGAATTTCGCGCTGTCGACGACGAGGTCAATGATGTCCTTCATGTCGTAGGGCATCTTGGGATCGTCGGGGATGATATCGATGAGCTTCGGCTCGATGCGCCCGGGGTCGTCGCTCGGACCCACGTACGGAGGATCCTCGAGGTTGTTCGGGGGGAGGTAGGAGAGGAGGTCCTTGATAAGGGCGATGCACTCGTCGTCGTTCTCGGCCACGAAGTGGGCGACCCCGCTCTTGCTGTTGTGCACGAGCGCTACGCCGAGCTCCTCCAAGGTCACGTCCTCGTGCGTCACCTTCTTGATGACGTTCGGGCCCGTGATGAACATGTGGCTCGTATCCTTCACCATGATAATGAAATCGGTGATCGCGGGAGAATAGACGGCGCCCCCCGCACAGGGACCCATGATGGCCGAGATCTGCGGGACGACCCCCGAGGCAAGGGTATTCCGAAGAAAGATGTCCGCGTACCCGCCGAGGCTCGTGACCCCGTCCTGGATTCGGGCCCCGCCGCTGTCGCAGAGGCCCACGACCGGCGCGCCGTTCTCCATCGCCATGTCCATGAGGCGCGTGATCTTCCCCGCGTTCGTCTCGCTGAGCGATCCGCCGAAGATGGTGAAATCCTGGGCGAAGGCGTAAATAGGGCGCTCGTTCACGAGACCGTGCCCGCATACGACGCCGTCCCCGACGACCGTATTCTCCGCCATCCCCGGCGAGGTCGAGCGCTGGGTCACAAAGACGCCGAGCTCCTGGAAGGTCCCTGGGTCAAAGAGCTTATGGATTCTTTCGCGAGCAGTGAACCTTCCCGATTCGTGAATCTTCGTAATGCGCTCGATGCCTCCGCCGAGGAGCGCCTGCTCCCGCTTCTTTGCGAGAAGATCGAACTTGTCTTTCCTGGTATTCAATGAGAGCACCTCCACGGGAGGAGTACATTGCGATCGCTCGGGTGTGAATTTCGCCCCTTCATGCGAGTCGTGAAATTTTAGACTAAAGCCGGGTTTCCGTCAACCGGAATGTCATTGAGAGGACGTTGAAATGCGTTGTCAAACATCAAGGTTGCTCGTATCATATGCATTCGCTCGCTTGCGAATGAACGCGTCGTTTTGCATCTTGAAGTAAGGAGGTCGGTCCATGAACGTACGGAATCGGTCCGTTTTGGTGCTCATGATGGTCCTTGCGGCGCTCCTCGCGCTGTCGTGCGCGAAAAAGGCGCCAAAGCAGGAGGCCGCTCCTCCGGCCGACACGACGAAGGCGAAGCCGCTCTCGTACGTTTCGGAAGAGATCAATTTCGGCGTCTATTTCGATGAGGCGGGAACCAAGAGGACGGTCAAGCTCGATAAGGGTCAAAAGGAGATCACCGCGTACCTCATCGTGAATTACCCCGCGGGGATGCAGGTTTCGGCGGTCGAGTATCTCCTCATGCTGCCCAAAGGGCTCGAGATCAACACCGACAAGGCGTACAAGGGCACCGTCGCCCGGCTGGGAACGTTCGAAAACGGGATCAGCGAGACCTTCCCGTGCGCATCCGGGCCGAGGCTCCTCCTCCATGCCTTCACTCTTAAAGTGACGGGGCAGCTCTCGAACGCCGAGATAACGATACTGCCTGATCCGTCCGGCAAGTTTCTCGGCGTCGCGATCTGCAAAGAGGGCATGCCGATGATTGCCGCGTCGTCCTTCAAGGCAGTGGTGAACCCGACCGAATAAGGGAGCCTTTGGGGTGAATGCGTTTCGATCGTTCGTTCGAATCGGTTCCGTCGCGATCGCGGCGGCGCTCGTCATCGTCCTCGTCGCGGTCGGCGGGGCGGGAGCCGGAATCGTGCCCCCGCGCAATGGCGGACCACTCCCGAAGGAGTACGTCGACGCCAAGAAGCGCTCGCCGAGCACATTCACCCTCAAGCACGGCTGGATCGAGAGGCGCGAGAGACAGGTACGGGGGGAGACCGCCTTTGGGGTGCTCCGCGCGCCGACCTCCCAGACCGTCCTGAAAAGCCCTGAACGCGCGCTGAACGGCCGCTTTGCGATGCCCGTCGTCATGGGACTCTACAGCGACGTTGCTCAGCCGCCCATCACGAACACCGCGCTCGCGACGGAGCTCTTTAACGGCCCGTGGCCCTCGGGCACGCTCAGGGATTATTTCAAGGAGGTCTCGTTCAACCTGTTCGACGTCACCGGCACCGTATTCAACTGGGTTCCCCTCTCGCAGACCGAGGATTTCTACACGGGGGGAATCAATCAGGGTCTTTCGACGCAGTTCTCGAAGACGGGTGACATGATCAAGGAGATCGTCGATGCCCTCGACCCGACCGTTGACTTCGGAGCCTACGACAACGACGGGCCGGACGGGGTTCCCAACTCCGGCGACGACGACGGTTTCGTCGACGTTCTCGTCGTCATTCATCCGACGTGGGGCGCCGAGTGCGACAACACCCTCCACATGTGGTCCCATTCGTTCACGTACAGCGCATGGCCGGTTTCGGGCGGCCAGCCGTACAGCACGAACGATCCCGCCGCGAACGGCGGTACGATCAAGATCGACGATTACATCATGGCGCCGGCCCTCTCGTGCGACAGGACAAGCCTGAATGAGATCGGCGTCGTCTGCCACGAGTTCGGTCACGTTCTGGGACTCCCCGATCTCTACGATTTCGACGGCGACTCGGCCGGCATCGGCTACTGGGGGCTCATGGGCGCCGGCAACTGGAATACGCCCGACTCGCCGGCGCATTTCGAAGCCTGGTCGCTCGAGCAGCTCGGCTGGGTGAATCCGGTCGAGATCGACTTTCGCTCCCGGCAGGTGGCTCTTCCTCCCGTCGGCTCGAGCGGCGACGTTCTGAAGATGATCCTGCCGACGACTCGATTCAGGAGGCAGCAGTACGTCCCGAACAACCATGCGCTCTTGTGCAGCTACTCCGCGCAGGAGGCGCAGGTGCGGGAGTGGCCCGGGGGAGAGGGGTACGGGAACGACTGGCACGAATCGATGTTCCACGAGTTCAACGTCGGCGCGTCGCGGCCCGTGACGCTCGAGTACGACGTGAGCGTGGACGTGGAGGACAGCTTCGATTTCGGCAAGCTCCTGCTCGACATCGGGGGAGGAGTGGAGACGCTCGCCGTCTATACGGGATCGATGTCGAGGCACGAGACGATCGATCTCGGCTCGCATCTCCCCGCCGGCCCTGGCGTCTTTGCGCTGCGCTTCCTATTTCTCTCGGACTTCAGCGTGAGCGACGAGGATGGAGGCTTGGATTCACGGGCCGGTTTCACGTTCACTATCGACAACGTCAGGGTCGCGGGCGGAGGCATCGACTACTTCGCCGATTTCGAGCTCGACTCGGGGGGATGGCGCAACGACTCCGCCCCCGCCGAGTACTTCCTCGTCGAGAACAGGCGGAAGTTCGGCTTCGACAAGCACCTCCCCGGCGAGGGGCTTGTCGTTTGGCATGCCGAGAACAGCACGGCGTACTCCGTCCTCGGCAATAGCGGCGGCACGAGGAACACGGCGTCCCGCGGGCTCGTCCTCGAAGAGGCCGACGGCCAGTACAATCTCATCAGTCCGAGCTTCCTCGGAGGGAACTTCGGCGACACGGGCGACCCGTACCCGGGGATCTCCGGCAACACCGCGTTCGGGCCGACGACCGTTCCGCGGAACCAAACGAACGGCGGGGTGGTCACCCCCATCACGATCATCGGCATCACGCAGGGCCCTTCGGTGACGACGGCTTTCTTCAAGGGAGGCCTGCCGGCGCCGGCGATCACGGCGGTGCTTCCCGATACGATCGATAAGGAGGTCAGCACCGAGGCGGTGCTCGACGTCAGGTGTGACGGGATGCAGTTCGGGGCGAGCGCTTTTCTTTCGCTCGCCGGGGACACGGTGCGGGTAACGGGCGTGACCTGGCTCGGCCCGGAGCGCATTCTCGCGACCTTCCCGCTTGAGCGCTTGTACGCGGGCCTCTGGGATCTCACCGTCGTGAGCGGCGACGGCCAGGCGACGACCGCCGCGGGCGCCGTTCGCGTGCTTTCGGTATTCGAGGGCGCGAGCGTTACGGTGGGAAGGAGTTTCTTCCTCGTCGAGTGGGTGCTCAAGAACAGGGAGGGCGTTCGCGGGAGCGTTCTGTACCGCGCCGAGAATGGCGGGCCATTGACGGCGATCTCGGATACCCTTCGCGGGACGGGACGAATTTCCTTCAAGGACTCGATCGTCGCGGTGGGCGTTTCGTATTCCTACAGGATTGTCGTGTTCCTGAATGGCGGCGGGGAAGACATCTTCATGCGCGTGGGACCTTTCAGACTCGAGAGCCTACCGTTCCACGTCGATCAGAACTTCCCGAATCCCTTCAGGGAGCGCACGACGCTGAGCTTCTTCGTTCCCGGTACGGAGCGCGTCTCGATCGACATCTTCGACGTCTCGGGCAGGCTCGTCGACCGCTTTCCCGTGCAGGAATACGACAGGGGCGACCACCGGGTCATTTGGGATGCGGCGGCGCGCGGCATCCAATCGGGGATCTATTTCTGCAGGATGAAGGCTGGGAACTCCCAAGGGATCGTCAAACTCGTCTGCTTCCGATGAACCACCGGACAAAGTCCGAACGAAAAAGGGCCATCCACGAGCTCTTTGTGGGGGCTGACGATTCTGCTATAGCTCAAGCGCATCAGATAAATACATAGTCATATGAATAATGGGTGAACTTGGGTCGCATTGTGCAAAATTATTCTTGACTAATTTAGAATTCTTATTATATTAGAATTGCTTGTAAAAGTGCCCACCTACGGGGCAAACAAATAGCCGACGCGCCACCGGCTCCAAGCTGGGGGCGATGCCCGGCTATTTTTCTATCCCGTCAGAATGTATATGAAACCCCGAGCTGGATTTCGAGATGAATGAAGCGCTCGGCCTCGGTGGATACGTTCACGCGATTGAAGCGGTAGATTCGGTACTTGTAGGGGGTCACCCAGAAGCTCGCGCCCGCCTCGAGGACAAAGCGTTCGAGGACGGATTTCGTGATCCCGGCGCCTCCGATGAAATAGAAGGTCGTCTGGGTCGGTCTGAAAGTCTGGGTCGGCGTGACGGTGACGGGGTTCGTCGATAGGAACCCGACGCCGAGACGCGCGATCGGCCGGTAGGGAATGAGCACGGGAAAGATAGCCACAATATCGAGCCGCTCGTCGAGGCCGTCGACACTGACGCCGCTCCCTTGCGTTCTGAACACGCCAAGGCTGCTCTCGAAGAAGATGTCGGGAGAGATCTCGCAGCGCAGGGAGGCGTCGGCGCCGAGCCCGTTGCCGAGGCCGAAGTACGTGGAATCGAAGATGTAGAGGCTCGGCTGAAACGACACGCTGATGCGCCGAGGCTCCTGCGCCCGCGCGGGGGTCGGCGCGAAAAGTGTCGACACCACGGCGACACCGAGGGCGATCGCCAATCCGAATGTGATCAGTCTGCGCAGCATCCCCAATCCCTTCACAGCGGAGAATATAAAGCCTCGACGCCTCGCCCGACAGCGCAATTATCGGCGCGCCCCGCGGCGCGTGTTCTTTGCGGGAGCGTACTCGTAGCGCTTTCTGAGCGCGCTCGTGTCGGCTCCATGCGATCCGAACCATCCATCGAGAATCTTCGCGATGCGCTCCGAGGCGCGCCCGTCGCCGAAGGGGTTTCGTACGTGGGCCATGCGCGCGTACGTTTTCGGATCGTGCAGGATCTTCTCGACGCTCTTGACGATTCGATCGCGATGCGGTCCCGCGAGCACCGCCCCGCCCGCCTCCACGATCTCGGGCCGCTCGGTCTCGTCGCGCATGACGACCACCGGTTTCCCGAGGGCGGGCGCCTCTTCCTGAAGGCCGCCCGAGTCGGTCAGCACGAGGCTGCTCCGCTCCATGATTCTCACGAGCTCGACGTATTCGAGGGGAGGGGAGAGGGTGATCCGGGAGTGCTTCGACAGGGCGCGCTCGATCGGTTCCTTGACCGCCGGGTTCGGATGCACCGGGAGGAATATTTCGAGGTCGTCGTTGCGCTCGACGAGGTCGAGAAGCGCGGCGCAGATCTCGGTGATTCCCGTGCCGAAGTTCTCGCGCCTGTGGGCGGTGACGAGGATGAGCCTTCGGCCGGCCCGACCGCGATCGGATGCTCGCGGGCGACGGGCCCGCGCCTTCGCGACGGTGAACATGAGGGCGTCGATCACGGTATTGCCGGTAACGAAGATGCGTCCCTCGGGAACCCCCTCGTCGAGGAGCGCCCGGCGCGCCCGCGCGGTCGGCGCGAAGTTGAGCTCGGCGACACGTGAGATGAGCTGCCGGTTGAGCTCTTCCGGGTACGGGTTCCAGAGGTCGCCCGTACGGAGCCCCGCCTCGACGTGCCCGACGAAAATATGGCGGTAGAACGCGACGAGCGCCGCGGCGAATGCCGAGGTCGTGTCCCCCTGCACAATCACCATGTGCGGTTTTTCTTTCGCGAGAATAGGATCGAGCCGCTGCATCGTACGCGTCACGATGTCCTTGAGCGACTGGCGCTCGGTCATGATGTCGAGGTCGTGATCGGGCGTGATCGCGAAGAGGCGAAACAGCGGGTCGCACATCCGGCGGTGCTGCGCGGTGAAACAGGTGGACGTCGAGAAGGTTCGGCCGCGAGCGCGGAGCGCCTTGACGACGGGGCCGAGCTTGATCACCTCGGGCCTCGTCCCGAAGACGATCATGACGCGGATCTTTTCGCTCGACCTTGCCATATCGCTATTCCGGAGGCGCGCTCTCCACGCGTCATCGCACCTCGAGCACGGAGTTGGATCCCCCGAACCCGTCCGGTTCGGTTATCTTGCTGTTCGGATCGACGATCTTCTGCTTGTGGTTCACGAGAAACTTGTACGGGTAGCGCCCAGGCGCGAGGAAGAGATTGGTCGTCCAGCGCTTCATGCCCACCCGCTTCATCGGGGTGCCGCCCGGATCCCAGTTGTTGAACGAGCCGATGAGTGAAACCTCCGTCGCCTCCGCGCTCTCGTAGGTGATCGTGATCTCGCGGACGCGGTCGGCGGCGGGCGCCGCCTCGTGCTTCGGTTCCTCCGGCTCCGAGAGCCTCTCGAACCCGTCGACGATCAATTGCAGATCGTTCCCCAGCGCCGTCGCCGGCAGGCCGTTCTCGTCGCTCAGCTCGAAGACGATTCGGTCGGCCGAACGCTTCATGCACACGGCGAG
>JBGPBA010000018.1:0-8913 GCA_041481005.1 Candidatus Krumholzibacteriia bacterium
CGACGACGAGGCTCGACACGAGAGCGATGTTCCTGAGCTCCACCATGTCGGTCGACACCCCGTACGCCGCGTAGAGCCGCTCGACCGTGTCGAGGATCTGCCTGATTCTCTCGCGGGCGATGCTGAGACGCTCCGCCGAGCGAACGATCCCGACGTAGTCCCACATGACGCGACGCGCCGCGTCCCAATCGTGATCAAGAATGACCGTCTCGAACGAGCCGGCCTCCCGTGCCTCGGGAAACACGAGCTCGCTATCCCGGGGAACGGCGCTCGGCATCCCCTCCCCCTCGACGCGCGCCGCCGCGCGGTGGCCGAGCACGAGCGCCTCGAGGAGAGAGTTGCTCGCGAGGCGGTTCGCCCCGTGGACGCCGGAGCACGAGACCTCGCCAATGGCGCTCAGGCCCTCGAGGTCCGTTCTCCCGTCCATGTCGACACGCACCCCGCCGCACATGTAGTGGGCGGCCGGAACGACCGGAATCGCCTGCTTGCCGATGTCGATCCCGTAGGAGAGACAGTTTTCGTAGACGTTCGGAAAGCGTTTCTTGAGCCACGAGGTGGGCCGGTGCGTGATGTCGAGAAGAACGTACTTCTCCCCGCTCTTCTTCATCTCACGGTCGATGGCGCGCGCGACGACGTCGCGGGGGGCGAGCTCGCCGCGCGAGTCGTAGCGCTTCATGAACTCCTCGCCCCGGAGATTCCGGAGCTTCGCCCCTTCCCCCCGAAGCGTCTCCGAGATGAGAAACGATTTCGCTTCGGGGTGGTAGAGGCACGTCGGATGGAACTGGACGAACTCGAGATTCGCGAGCGTCGCGCCCGCGCGATAGGCGATCGCCATTCCGTCCCCCGTCGCGACGTCCGGATTCGACGTATAGATGTAGATTTTTCCGGCGCCCCCCGTGGCGAGCACCGTGTGCGCGGCCAGGAGCGCCAACCGGACGTTCGTGCGGCCGTCGAGGGCGTAGCAGCCCCGAACGACGCCGTTGGCATCGACGATGAGGTCGACCGCGAAACAGTCTTCCTTGATGGTGACGTTCGGGCGCACGCGCACGGCTCGAAGTAGCGCCGTCTCGAGCTCCCTCCCGATGACGTCGCGGTAGTGGACGATCCGCGCGGTCGAGTGCCCCCCCTCGCGCGTCAGGGAGAGCGACTCTCCGCGCTCATCCTTGCTGAAGCGGACACCGAGCTCGATGAGCTCCCGAATGCGATCGGGCGCCTCCCGGACCATCGTCTCGACCGCCTCCCTCTTGCAGAGCCCGGCGCCGGCGGCGAGAGTGTCTTCGATGTGGCGTTCGAACGAGTCCTCCTTGTGAGTAACCGACGCGATCCCTCCCTGGGCGTAAAAGGTGTTGCTCTCGGAACTCGTCCTCTTCGTGGCGACGAGGACATCCGCGAATCGCGAGGCCTTGAGCGCGAAAAAGAGGCCCGCCGCGCCGCTTCCGAGAACAAGTACATCGGTTCGAACCGTTTCCATGAGCGACCTCCCGGCTGAGGTACGATGATAAGAAATGAGTCGCCCGGCCGCAATACAAAGAAATGCATTCTGCAAGGACTCGTGGCTCGAAATCTCCAGGCCCGCTTTGCTCGGCGCCAACTCATTATCATTATGGAAAATAACTCCAGCCGGGACCCGCGTCTCCTTGGCACAATCATTGCGTAGGGAATGGTGAAACAATCGGTCAGCCGGTTACATTGTAGGAGGTTACCCGATGTCTCGAAAAGTCAAGGTCGCAGTACTCGCATCTGCACTGATACTCGGCGCCCTCGCTCTCGGCTGCTCGGAGAAGTCGAACTTCGACCAGCGGACCGTGGTCTTCGTGAGCAGCGTCAACGACGACAAACCGTTCCTGTGCGACGTGCTGAACCAGGGAGACTCGCTCTGGAACAGGACGAAGACGGCGTACAAGACGGACGACGATTTCATCACCGAAGACTTCATCAAGGTCGTCATCCATAACAAGCCGAACAACAGCGTCATCGACCCCTCGAGTGGCGCCCTCGGCAACGTTCTCATCACCAAATACGACGTCTCGTTCACGCCGCTGGGCGGCGCAGCGGTTCCCATTCAGCCGTTTACGGGTGAGACGAGCGTTCTCATCCCGGCGAACGAGTTCGTCACGATGAGCATTCTGATCGCCCCCTTCGCGGCGAAACAGATCCAACCGCTTCTCGGTCTCCAGTACAGCCGCAACGAGATCATGTCGATCGCCCACGTCGTGTTCCACGTGCAGGAGGTGCAGACCGACCGCATCTTCACTTTCGAGACGAGCTTCACCGTGGACTTCGCGGATCCGCTCCTCACGAAGAACCAAGGTACCAATTAGCAAGGGTAACCGCCGACCGTTCGATAGATCATGGGGAACCCGGAAACGGGTTCCCCCTTTTTCATTCCCCCCCCGTCCGAATTGACAACCCACCCCAAGAAACGGTAGCCTTACCAGAAGCGCATCTCTGCGCCGATACCTTTTCCAGGAGGCTGCCATGCTCAAGCCAATGCTGCTGGGCTGCTCGTTCCTGCTTATGCTCTCCGCCTCCCTTTCCGCCGGGAGCCCGTTCGAAACGGACACGATCAAAACGGCGGCGGGCGCCCTGAGAATCACGTTCATCGGACACGCGTCCCTCATGTTCGAGATCGCGGGCGCGGTGATTCAGGTGGACCCCTCGAGCGAGCTCGCCGACTACTCGAAGTTCCCAAAAGCGAATCTCGTGCTCATCACCCACGAGCATTCCGATCATCTCGATCCGGCCGCGATCAAGAAGGTCTCGACGGAAAAGACGACGATCGTATGCACCGCCTTCTGCGCAAAGACGCTGCCGAAAGCCATCGTCATGGCGAACGGGGACGTGAAGACGGTCGACGGTTTCAAGATCGAGGCGGTGCCGGCGTACAACATCGTTCACAAAAGGCCCGACGGGAGCCCCTGGCATCCGAAGGGGGTCGGAAACGGCTACGTCATCACCTTCGGCGACAAACGGGTCTACGTGGCCGGCGATACGGAGAACATTCCCGAGATGAAAGGCCTCAAGGCGATCGACATCGCCTTCCTTCCGATGAACCTGCCGTACACGATGACGCCGGAGATGGTGGCCGAGGCGGCGAAGAGCTTCATGCCGAAGGTGCTCTATCCGTACCACACGGGGAACACGGATACCTCGGCCATCGTCGGGCTGCTCAAGGGGATCCCTTCAATCGAGGTGCGGACGAGAAGCATGAAATAGCAGCTCCGCGAGGCGCTCCATCGGCGAGACGCGCATCTTGATGCGAAGCGCGAGCACCTCGACGTCGCCGGGGAAGAGCTCGGACGACTTGACCCAGTCCTTCTCCGTCGTCACGTAGGTCGCCTCCCGCCCCGATGTCCGAAGCATCCGAGCGACATCCCGGGCGCGGTACGCATGATGATCCGCGAAGCGGAAGGCGGCCGTCGGCCGCGCCCCGAGCGAGGCGATCGTCCGCTCAAAAGAAGCGGGGCGCGCGATTCCCGAGAAAATGGAGATCTCCCGATCCCTGATGAATGAAAGGGGCAGCGCTTCGCCGGTTCGCCTCACGAGGTCGACCGGCTCGTGCGTCCCGAAGAAAACCTGCTTCCCCTCGGCGAATCGCTCAGCCTCCCGCGGCACCCGCGCCTCGGCGGCCCGCGTGAACACGAGGGCATCCGCCCGGGACGCGGCCGCGGGCGGCTCGCGCAGCGTCCCGAGCGGCAGGAGATGCCCGCTGCCGAAGGGACGCTCCCAGTCAAGGAGCAGCGTATCGAGGTCCTTTTGCAGGGAGGAGACGCGGTAGCCGTCGTCCAGAATGAGATGCGTCGGCGAGAACCGCTCGAGCGCCCATGAGGCTGCTCGGGCGCGGTCCCGATCGATGACGACCGGAATCCCTCTCTCGAGGTAGAGCACGACCTCATCCCCGACGGCGAAGGCGAGCGCGCGGAGCCCGGAGCGGGCCATGGGGGAAGAGAGTTTCCCGAGGAACGTTCCATAGGTCATCGTGCGCGTCACGAGCGTATCCTCGCGCGGATTCGGGTCGCCCGGAAGGGCGAACGGGGCACGGAGCCGGGACGCGGCTCCTCGATACCCCCGGGTAAGGACGACCGGAACGCCGCCACCCTCCCTGATCGTCTCCGCGACGAGCATGGCGAACGGCGTTTTCCCCCCGCCTCCCGCTTCGAGATTCCCGACCGAGACGACGAACGGCGTGAGCCTCCGATGGGCCGCCGCGCCCCGTGCTGCGCCGGCGGACCCGACTCGAGCCGCCGGCGCCCGCTTCGGCCGGAAAGCAAGGAAAAGCCGGTAGACCTCCGAAAGCGCGAAACGGACGGGGACGAGGAGCGCCCACGGACCTTCGCCCCTGAAAAGTTTGAGCCCGGGCCCCGAGCGATCAATGATCCTCATGAGGCCACACGTCCCCTTTCTCGAAGCCGAGCGCCGCGTCGAGCTCGGAGGTGAGCTCGGCGAGACGCCTCTCGAGGCCGAGCCGGTAGCGCTCACGCTCCTCCCGTTCGGTCCCGGCCGGAACAAGAAACGGCTCGCCGTGGTCGATGACGACCTTCGCGAATGGCAAGGGGAGCTGGAACCGGTCCCAGGATTTGAAAAGAACGCGCGGGCGCGCCGAATTCGTGATGGGCACGATCGCCGAGCCGGTCATTCTCCCGAGCTCAATCGCCCCTTGCTGCACGACCCCCCGCGGGCCGCGCGGACCATCGATGGTGAGACCCACGCCGAGGCCGTCGCGAAGCGCCGCGGAGAGGTCGCGAAGCGCCGACGCCCCTCCCCTCGTCGTCGAGCCCTTGAGGTGCCCGAAGCCGAGTCGCGCGATCGTCCTCCCCATGAGGTCTCCGTCGGGGTGCTCCGAGGCGAGCACCTGAACGTTCCGGTGGCGATGCGAGTAGCTGAAAACGAGCAATCGCCCGTGCCAGAACGCGTATATGACCTGCCTCGAAAGCCTGCGCGCCTCCGCGATCTTTTCGAGGCCGCGCCACTCGATGCGCCACGTCGCGCCGAGAACGCGAATGAAAAGCGCCGCGAGAAAGCTCGCCGCGGTCGGAGAGACTCTGATTCTCATGACTCGACGCCCCTCCATCGGCCCGCCGAAAGGTTCAGGAATCGCGCACGTCCGCGGCCCCCGCCTCGGCCTCGCCCTGCGCCATCGCAAGCGCGATCACCGCGAGGTCCGAGACCCCGCGCGGCGCAGAAAGCTTTCCGCGAAGGGCAATGAGCGCGGCGGAGGTGCGCCGGTAGCGGTCTCGATCGCCGAGCAGCGACGCCGCTTCCTCCGCCAGCCGCTCCGGCGTGGCGGCCCGCTGAATGAGCTCCGGAATGATCTTCTCCCCGGCGAGGACGTTCGGCATCGCGATCCACGGGATCCGCACGAGAAGCCGTCCCAGCGCATAGGTCACGGGCGAGGTCCGGTAGAGCACCACCGTCGGCGTGCCGGAAAGCGCCGACTGGAGGGTCACCGTGCCGGAGGTCGCCAGCACGAGCGACGCCGAAGCGAGCTCCTCGACCCCGGTGCGCGTCGTGCCGACGAACGAGCGCATAGGAACGGGAATCCGTCTCGAGCAATCCTCGATGAGCGGCGCGAGCCCGATGCGAAACTCCGCGCGGGGAAAGCGCTCCCGCAGGAGCCGGGCCGCCCCCAGGAGCACGGGGAACATTCTCTCGAACTCCTGCTTCCTACTCCCCGGGAATAGGAGAACGGTGAAGAGATCTTCGGCACCCGGCGCCTCCTTCGGGGACGGCGGCGCGGCGATCTCGTCGAGCATCGGATGCGCGCACGCGAGCACCGGGATCCCCGCCTTTCTATAGATCTCCGCCTCGAAAGGAAGGATGACCGCCATGAGATCGATCGAGCTCTTCATCCGGCGCACCCGCCATCCCCCCCACGCCCATACCTGCGGGCTGATGAAATAGAGCACCGGCACGCCGCTCGAGCGCGCGCAACGAGCGAGACGAAGATTGAGCCCGGGATAATCGACGGCGATGAACAGATCGATGTCGCCGCTCGAGAGGAGCCGCGCGAGCGAGCGCTCGAGAGAGATGAAGCGGGGAAGCCTCGTGAAAACCTCGAGGAACCCCATGACGGCGTACCGCTCGAGCGGAAAGACGATCTCGGCGCCCGCCCGGGCGAGCTCGCGACCGCCGAGGGCGAGCACGCGGCATGAGGGATCGATGCGGCGCATCTCCGCCACGAGGCGAGAGGAGTGATGCTCGCCGCTCGTTTCTCCGCACGTCAGCAGTATCGTCGCCACGTCAGCTCCGTGCCGCCCCGATACTCGCGAGCACCGCCTCCGCGACACCGAGCGCCGCGAGTCCCTCCTCTCCGGAGACGGGCGGCGGCGCCTCGCCGCGCACCGCCTCGAGAAAAGAGACGATCTCCTTGAGAAGCGGCTCCGACCGATCGACCTCGACGGGAATCGGGCGAATGAGCTTCATCGCGTCCTCGAGCGCGAGCCCCGGGTCCATCTCTCCCGTCTTCTCGAAGGCCTCAACCGATTTCTCGCGCAAGTCGACCGAGACGTAGCGGTTTTCCTGGAAGAACCGGATTTTTCGCAGCGGCTCGCGCGATATGCGGCTCGCCGTGATGTTCGCGACGCAGCCTCCGGCAAACTCGATCCGGGCGTTGACGATGTCCGGCGACCGGGTGAGCACCCCCGCCCCCGACGCTCGAACGTCGGCGACGCGGTCCCCCCTGAGCACACGGAGCACGAGATCGATGTCGTGAATCATGAGATCCTGGACGACGGAGACATCGAGCCCGCGCGGGGTGAACGTGGCAAGCCGGTGCGCCTCGATAAACCGGGGCCGCTCGAGAAGGCCGAGCGCCGCCTCAAAGGCTCCGTTGAAGCGCTCGATGTGGCCCACCTGCAGAACGCATCGCCGGGCGCGTGCCCTCTCGATCATGCCGCGGGCGGACGCGGTGTCGGAGGCGATCGGTTTTTCGACGAGGACGTGCACGCCGCGCTCGAAGGCCGCCGCGGCGGCGGCCTGGTGATCGGTCGCCGGGGTGCAGACGCTCACCGCCTCGCACGCGTCGACGAGCTCCTCGACCGACGCGCAGGCGCGGGCGCCGTGCTCCCGCGCGACCGCCTCGGCCCGAGCGGCGTCGCGGTCGTAGACGCAGAGCCGCCCGACGCCGATCTCGGCGTACACCCGCGCGTGCTCGCGCCCGAGGCGTCCCGTTCCAATCACTCCCGCCCTGATCCCGTGGTCTATCGTTCGCACGAAAACCCCTGACGCGTCGATGAAAACGAAATGTTACCGGATGATGCCCCGTTCGGAATGCTCGACGAAATCGACGAGCGCCTCGATCTCCGGCGTCTGCGGAAGCGAGGCGCGTATGCGGTCGAGCGCCTGCGTGACGTTGAGACCGCTCCGGTAGAGGATGAGGTACGCCTTCTTGATGATGGCCCGCTGCTCGAGGGTGAATCCGCGCCGTCTGAGCCCCACCGAGTTGATACCGGCGACGACCGCCGGATTGCCCGCCACCTTGACGTACGGTGGAATGTCCTGCGAAATCCTGCTCCCGCCGCCGACGAACGCGTGCCGACCGATCTGGACGAACTGGTGGACCGGGGTCACCCCCCCGATCTCCGCCCATTCGTGCACGCGCACGTGACCCGCGAGATTGACCGCGTTCACGAGAATGACGTTGTCGCCGACGACGCAGTTGTGGGCGATGTGGACGTACGCCATCAACAGCGTATTGCTGCCCACGACGGTGCTCTCCCCCTCGCCCGTGGCGCTGTTGATCGTCACGTACTCGCGGATCGTGTTGTCGTCCCCGATGCGGACGAAGGTCCGCTCTCCCTGGTACTTCAGATCCTGGCAGACGTTGCCGATCGCGGCCGCGTGGAAGATACGGTTGCGGGCCCCGATCGTCGTCTCGCCGTCGATGAGAACGCTCGTCCCGATCCGGCAGTCGTCCCCGATCGTCACCTTCTCGCCGATGACTGAGTAGGGACCGATGGAAACCCGCTCGCCGAGCTCGGCCTTCTCGTGAATGATCGCGGTCGGATGAATCTCTACCTGCATGCGTTCCCTCTCAACGGTCGATGATCGATGACAGGAGGTCCGCCTCGGCGACGACCTGATCGTCCACGTACGCCGTTCCCTTCATTTTGCAGAAGCGCTTGCGCAGCGACACCATCTCGAGCTCGAACCTGATCTGGTCCCCCGGGACGACGGGCTTGCGAAACTTCGCGTTGTCGATCCCGATGAAGTAAACGAGATACTTCTCGGGGTTATCGACGCTCGACAGGAGCAGGATCCCTCCGACCTGCGCCATCGCTTCGATGATGAGCACCGCCGGCATGATGGGGCGTCCGGGAAAATGCCCGATGAAGTAAGGCTCGTTGATCGTCACGTTCTTGATGCCCACGACGCGCTTCTTGTCCTCGAGGGTCAGGATCCGGTCGACGAGGAGGAACGGATAGCGGTGGGGCATGATCTTCTGGATGACGTTGATGTCCCAGAACCGCTGCTCCCCCAAACCCTCGCTCTTCTCCTGCTCCTTGAGCGCGCCGGCGAGGAGCTTCGCAAAGGCGAGATTGTGTCTGTGGCCGGAGCGCACCGCGATGATATGGCCCTCCACCGGCGCCCCGACGAGCGTCAGATCGCCGATGAGGTCGAGCATCTTGTGCCGCACGAACTCGTTCGGGAACCGGAGCGGCACCTTGTTCACGATGCCGTCCCCGTCGACCGCGATGGCATTGTCGAGGCTTCCTCCCTTGATGAGCCCCTGCGCCCTGAGCGCCTCGACGTCCGACCATAGGACGAAGGTGCGCGCCGGGGCGATCTCGTTCACGAAAAGCTCGGGGGAGAGATCGAACGAAGCGTACTGGATACCGATGTGCGGATTCTTATAGTCGATCGTGAAGCTGACCTTGAAGCCGTCGTACGGGAGGGCGTAGAGCTCGATGTCCC
>JBGPBA010000019.1:0-8883 GCA_041481005.1 Candidatus Krumholzibacteriia bacterium
CCCACCGATTGGAAGAGCTACGAGATCGGAGCCCAGAAGCCGGAGCAGGCGCAGGCGCGCAGGACGGGCGAAGATGACGTCGAGGTCGAGAGCGCTCTTTCGAACTTGAAAGAGTTCGCGGAGCCCGCGGCGCAGGGAGCGCGGGAAGAGCAGCCGCCGCAGGTAGCCGGTCGACCGCAGGCGCCGCCCAAGGCGAAAAAGGCATCGGTGAGCCAGCAGGCCCCGAAGGCGGAGCAGGCCCAGCCCGCGGAGCCCACGGAAGGCGAGCAGGCTCCGGACTCGACGTGGTCCATGGAGGATCTGCGCAGGAACTTATCGAACCTTTCGAAGGATGAAGAACATTAAGGACGGCGGCTCGGGGCGAATTCGCATCCGCGTCCGGATTCAACCGGGCGCCCAGAGGAACGAGCTCCTCGGCTGGAACCCAGCCGGGGAGCTTCGTATTAAGATAGCCGCCCCGCCCCGCGAGGGCGAGGCGAACAAGGAGCTCGTCGCTTTCCTCGCGAAACGTTTCTCGGTGGCCAAGCGCGATATCCAGATAGAATCCGGCGAGAAATCCAGGGTAAAGCTTGTCTCAGTGCCCGCCGCGCTCGGCGAATTGCTCCGGGCGATCCCTCTTGTTTGCCATTGATTAATGGCGCCGCAATCCATTACTCTCACGCCAATCGAAGCTCTTGGACCGTCGCGAAAGGGGGATCCGTGGCAGACCTTTACGAGAGAATCAGAAAGAGCGCCGCGTTCATCAGGCGCTCAGCCGATATAAAGCCGTCCTTCGGGATCATCCTCGGGAGCGGTCTCGGGGGGCTCGCGAAGAAGATCAAGGTCAAGGCGACGATCCCCTATGAGAATATCCCGAACTTCCCCGTCTCGACGGTGAAGGGGCTGCATGCCGGGAATCTCATTCTCGGAGCGCTTTCGGGGAAACAGGTGATCGCGATGGAGGGGCGCGTCCATTACTACGAAGGCTACACCCTCGAGCAGGTCACCTTCCCCATTCGCGTGATGCGCGCCCTCGGCGCCAAGTCGCTCATCCTCACATCCGCCGTCGGGGGGATGGATCCCGATTTTCGTCCCGCCGACATCGTCGTCGTCACCGACCATATCAACCTCATGGGGGACAACCCGCTCATCGGGCCCAATGACGACCGCCTCGGCCCGCGGTTTCCCGACATGAGCAGGGCCTATCATCGCGGATACGTCGAGCTCCTCGAGACGGTCGCCCTCGACGAGAAGATTCCGCTCAAGCGCGCGGTGCTCGTGGCGGTCGCGGGCCCCAATCTCGAGACCGCGGCCGAGTACCGCTTCCTCCGCCACATCGGGGCCGACATTGTCGGCATGTCGATGGTGCCCGAGACGATCGTCGCCGTTCATGGAGGCATGAAGGTGCTCGGCGTTTCGGTCGTGACGGACAAGGCCCTCCCGGATTCCCTCGAGCCCGTGAGCATCCTCTCCATCCTCGCCGCGGCGAAGAAGGGCGAGGTCAAGCTCACGAAGCTCGTGTGCGAGTTCCTGCGCAGGGCATGAGTTGAACGCCGCGCCGTTTTCGGCGCCGGGCATGCGTCGACCTCGCGTTCGGAGACCGCTGACGAGCCCCCTTGACACGGGGGGCATTATTCTATATAAGGATACTTCAGCTTGGCAGGCGGTTGGTAACCCCGGGCGTCCGATGAGGAGGCGCGGGGTTATGATGTTATGTGCCCCTTCCAGGCGGGGGTCGAATCGAAACAAGTCGGCGGGCGAGGGCCGCGGTTCCGCCGCGATTGCCCTATGACTGAGAAAGCGAAAGCCACAAAGCGTTACCAGGAGCTGCCTCCGACCGCCGCCGCCATCGCGGTCGAGGAGGAGACGCTTCGCTACTGGGAGGCGAACGACGTCTTCCAGCGGAGCGTCGATGAGCGCCCGGCCGACAATCCCTTCGTCTTTTACGAAGGCCCGCCGACGGCAAACGGGCGCCCCGGCGTCCATCACGCGCTCTCCCGCACGATCAAGGACCTCGTCTGCCGCTACGAGACGATGCGGGGGCACCGTGTCGTTCGAAAGGCCGGCTGGGACACGCACGGACTGCCGGTCGAAATCGAGGTGGAGCACCAGCTCGGTCTGAACGGCAAGGACGAGATCGAGCATTACGGCGTCGCCCGCTTCAACGAGGAGTGCCGAAAGAGCGTTTTCAAGTACCTCGATGAATGGCTCGACTTCACGAAGAAGCTCGGCTTCTGGCTCGACCTCGACGATCCGTACATTACGTTCAAGAACGAATACATCGAATCGGTCTGGTGGATCCTCAGGCAGTTCTGGGACCAGGGAATGCTTGCCCGGGGCCACAAGATCGTCCCGTACTGCCCCCGATGCGGCACGGCGCTCTCGAGCCACGAGGTCTCGCAGGGCTACGAGGACGTCTCGGACCCCTCGATCTACATCAAGCTCAAGCTCGTCGACGAGGACGCCTACTTCCTCGTCTGGACGACGACGCCCTGGACCCTCATCTCGAACGTCGCCCTCGCCGTCGGGCCCGATCACGATTACGTCCGCGTGAAGCACCAGGGCCAGGTGCTCATCCTCGCCGAGGCGCTCGTCAACGTCCTCGACGGCGATCGCGAGGTCCTCGGCGCCGTGAAGGGCCGCGACCTCATCGGCACGCGCTACGAGCCGTGCTTCCCGTTCTTCAAGGACGCCGCGGGCGCCTTCCGGGTGATCGGTGGCGATTTCGTCTCGCTCGAGGACGGCACGGGCATCGTCCACATCGCTCCGGCCTTCGGCGAGGACGATTACAATGCGGGGAAGCTTGAGAATCTACCATTTCTCCAGCCGGTCGACGAGGCGGGGAGGTTCATCCCCGAGATCGCGCCCTGGGCCGGGAAGTTCGTCAAGGACGCCGACCCCGAGATCATCACCGACCTCAAGAAGCGCGGCATTCTCTACCGAAGCGGGAAGATCGTCCACGCGTATCCATTCTGCTGGCGCTGCAAATCGCCGCTCATCTACTACGCGAGGCCCTCGTGGTATATCAAGACGACCGCTTTCAAGGATCTCCTCCTCGAGGCCAATTCAAAGGTGAAATGGTACCCGCCCGAGGTGGGAGAGAACCGCTTCACCGCCTGGCTCGAGGGGAACGTCGACTGGGCCTTGAGCCGCGAGCGCTACTGGGGCACGCCTCTCAATATCTGGACGTGCGAGCATTGCAAGAAGGAGTTCTGCATCGGGACGGTGGAGGAGCTGCGCTCGATCTCCGAGGCATTTCCCGACGAGTACGATCTCCATAGGCCGTTCATCGACGATCTCGACGTCGGCTGCCCCGAGTGCGGCGGCAAGATGAACCGAGTGCCCGAGGTCATCGACTGTTGGTTCGACTCGGGCTCGATGCCGTTCGCCCAGTACCATTATCCGATCGAGAACATGGACGTATTCAAGAGCCAATACCCGGCCGACTTCATCAGCGAGGGGGTCGATCAGTCGCGCGGCTGGTTCTATTCGCTCCTCGTGATCGGCGCTTTCCTCACGAAGGAGAGCCCGTACAAGCGGTGCCTGCCCCATGGAATGGTGCTGGACGCCGAGGGGCAGAAGATGAGCAAGACGCGCGGAAACGCGGTCTTCGCGAATGACGTTCTGAAGAGCGACGGCGCGGATGCCCTGCGCTGGTATCTTCTCGCGAGCGGCGCCCCCTGGCTTCCGAAGCGATTTGATGTCAACGCATTGCGCGACACGGCGAACCGCTTTCTCGGCTCGATCAGGAATATCTACAACTTCTATTCGCTTTACGCAGGCATCGACGGATTCGAGCCGAAGGGTGGCGTGAAGAGCGCGAACCTCCTCGACCGATGGATCATCTCGCGGTTCAACTCGACGGTGCGCGACGTCGTCGAGAACCTCGGGCGCTACGAGCTCACGCGCGCGGCCCGCTCGATCCAATCATTCGTCATCGACGAGCTCAGCAACTGGTACCTGCGCCGCAGCCGCAGGCGATTCTGGAAAAACGAGATGTCCGACGACAAGCTGGCGGCCTACGAGACATTTTACCGGGTGCTCGAGGGCATCACCGTCATTTCGGCCCCATTCATTCCATTTCTGAGCGAGGCGGTATTCCTGCGGCTCCGCGGGAAGGCCGATCTCGGGGCCGCTGCGGGGGAGGCGGCCGAAAGCGTTCATCTCCAGCTCTACCCCGAGGTCGACGAGGCCGCCATCGACGCGGGTCTCGAGACGAAGATGGCGGGGGTGCTGCGGGCTGTCTCGCTCGGCCATGCGCTGCGCAACGGCGCCGGCGTCAAGGTTCGCACCCCGCTCGCCGAGATTTTACTCAGCACGTCCGTCAAGTCAGATGTCGAATGGGCGGGCCGCGAGGAATTCGCCTTCCTCGTGAGGGACGAGCTTAACATTAAGAAAATCAAGCTATTGGATGATCCAGGCGAGTACGTCAAATATCGCGTGAAGGCCGATTTCTCGAAGCTCGGCAAGCGTTTCGGCAAGGAGATGCGGGAGGCTGCCCGGCTCCTCGAAGCCCTCGACGCAAAAAGTGTGAAAGACCTGTTGACTTCCGGCGAAATCGTAATAGATTTGGGCGGGAAAAAAGAGACAATCAAAAAGGAAGAGGTACAAATCCTGCAAGAGACGGCGGAAGGCTTCACGGCCGGTGCCGACGGGGATTTGACCGTTATTTTGGATACGCGCCTCACCCCCGAGCTCATCAAGGAGGGTCTGGCGCGCGATTTTGTCAATAGGATCCAGAACTTCCGGAAGGATTCGGGACTCCAGGTGACCGATCGGATCGAGCTTTCGTACCGGGCGCCCGAGGAAGTTTCAGTTGTTTTCAAGGAATTTGGTGACCATATTTGCAATGAAACCCTCGCCGAGAAGCTCGACGAGGGTGAAAAAGATTGGAGCTTCAAAACGGCGTTCACGGCCGGCGAGCATACCGTTGAGCTGTGGATGAAACGAGCGTAACGCACGCCGCGGCAAGGAGAATTTGACGATGACCGAAAAGAAAACCGAGAAGAAGAAAAAGAAGCTGACGAAAAAAGAGCTCACGCATTACAGGCAAAAGCTCCTCGCCGAGCGCGACCGGATTCTGCGAGAGCTAGGGCGAATCACCGAAGCGATCATCGAGGCTTCCGACGAGCAGGAGTCGGCGAAACAATCATATTCCAACCACTTGGCCGATCTCGGCACCGACTACATGGAGAAAGAGAAGAACTACTACTACGCCGACCAGGAGGGACAGTACCTCAAGGCGATCGAGGCGGCGCTCGAGCGGATCGAGCACGGCGACTACGGTCAGTGCGTCGAGTGCAGCGATCTCATCTCCGAGAAACGTCTCGAGGCGGTGCCCGCGGCGGAGCTCTGCATCAGCTGCAAGGATAAGAAAGAGAAGCTCGAAAGAGGGCGTTGATCTGTGCTCTACTTCGCGGTTGCGGCGCTCGTCATTATCCTCGATCAGGCTTCCAAGCGACTCATCTGGGAGATCTTCCAGTACCGGGGCGGCATGGACGTGCTCGACGGGGTGCTCCGTTTCAGCCTGAGCAAGAACTCCGGCGCGGTGATGGGGATTCTCAGGGGGTCGACGCACCTGCTTCTCGTCGTGACGATCATCTCCATCGGGGTGCTCATCGTTTTCGCCTACCGCATGCGCTATGCCCCCACTGCGAAACGCGTCTTCCTCGGCCTCATCATCGGCGGCGCCTTCGGCAACCTGATCGACCGGCTCGCCGCCGGCGAGGTTCTCGATTTCATCGACATGGGGTTCGGCCGGTACCGGTGGCCGACGTACAACGTGGCCGACATCGCGGTCACGGTCGGCGCCGTGCTCCTCATTGTCGGATACGTCGTGCATCCCAACTCCCAGTCGACAAAGGCGTTGCCGGCTCACCAGGAAGAGAAGTGACGGACAAGCGGGTTCAGAGCTTCCTCGTTGACGAAGACGACGGCGGCGAGCGGCTCGACTCTTTTCTCAGCGGCCAGATGCCTGCATTGTCGCGCTCGAGGCTCCAGAAGGCGATCCGCGCCGGCGAAGTGACGGTCGAAGGCGTCGCGGTCCTCAAGCCGTCACAGAAAGTGCGCCAGCAGGAGCGGGTCGAGGTCGCGTTCAGCCCGCCGCGGCCGCTCGAGATCGTCCCCGAGAAGATTCCTCTCGACATCGTATATGAAGACGAGCATCTCCTCGTCGTCAACAAGGCGCCGGGGATGGTCGTTCACCCCGCGCCGGGGCACGAGACGGGCACGCTCGTCCACGCCCTCCTCGGTCACTGCACGAATCTCTCGGGCATCGGCGGGGTGCTGCGGCCCGGGATCGTCCATCGCCTCGACGCGGGGACCTCGGGGCTTCTCGTCGTCGCGAAGAGCGACGAGATTCATATCGCCTTGAGCCGCCAGCTCATGGAGCGCAGCATGCACCGGATCTACATCGCGCTCGTGTGGGGGGAGATGCCGGAGCACTCGGGCGTGATCGACATGCCGATCGGCCGCTCCCCGCGCGATCGGAAGAAGATGACGGTCATCGAGGGCGGGCGGGAGGCCCTCACAACCTACTCTGTTGTAGACACCTATTCGCCCTTCCAGTATATTAAGCTCAAACTCGGGACGGGGCGGACGCATCAGATCAGGGTTCACCTATCGCGGGTCGGGCACCCCGTCCTCGGCGATCCCTTATATGGCGGCCGCACGCTGAGGCGGGGAATGCTCACCGGCCCGCGTGCCGCGATCGCCCGGAAAGCCCTTTCGATGATCGACAGGCAGGCCCTGCACGCGGAGGAGCTTTCGTTTGTTCATCCGGGGACGGGAGCATTCATGACCTTCACGGCTCCCCCGCCCGACGATCTGCGGGCCGTGCTGGATTTCTTGCGAGCCGCGTGAGCCGGCGGGCTCGCGCGCGGGGTGCAGAGCGTGCGGATCCATTCCCGAGAGAAAGACGGCGTCGTGATCCTGGACCTGCAGGGCAAGCTGATGGGGGGAGACGACGCTGACACATTCAAGGCCACGATCTATCGGCTCATCGAGGAGGGCCGAAAGTCGGTCGTCGTCAATCTTCACGACATCAACTGGATCAACAGCACCGGCATGGGGATTCTCATTTCGGGCTACACGACGATGCGGCGCAGCGGCGGCGACCTCACGCTGCTGCACGTCTCGGATAAAATCAGGAGCATTCTCTACGTCACGAAGCTCAGCACGATCTTCAGGTGCTTCGCGAGCGAAGAGGACGCCGTGAAGGGCTTCGAGGAGGTTTGACGGAGCCGGCGGCTGCCGAGGAGAACGGAAAGCCAACATGGCTGGAACGATCGTCATCGAGTTCCCGAGCGATTACAAGTTCCTCAACATCGTCGACCTCGTCACCGCCGAGGTCGTGCAGACGCTGTGCTTCGAGCACAAGGCGGCGAACGAGGTCGGGATCTCGGTGATCGAGGCGTGCACGAACGCCATCGAACACGGGAACAAGCAATCCGCCGACGAGAGCGTACGGATCGAGTACCACTGCGCCGCGGACCGGCTCACCATCGAGGTCTGCGACAGAGGGAAGGGCTTCGATTTCGCGAACTACCTCGCGCACATCCCCAATCCCGCCAATATCGATCATCTGCGCGGCAGGGGCATCTATATCATGAAGAATATGATGGACAGCCTCGAGTTCGAAATGGTGCCCGGGCAGGGCATGAAGGTCAAGCTCGTGAAACGTCTCCGGGGGGAAGGCGGCGGGGACGCTCAGCAGGGCTGACGAGCGCACTCCCCATGTCTATTATGCGGCGATCAGGGAAGTGATCGGATGGCCACGTCTTCCTTTCTCGCGTCATTCTACTTCGTCTGCGGCATCATCATCTTCTTCCTCGCCGTCGCCATTCTCCGCCAGTCCGTGCGCAACATCGTCAACTGGGCGACGGCGCTCGTGCTCTTCTTCGCGAGCTTCGGCCCGATCCTCGGCGCGATGAGCTTTCTCCTCGAGCAGAACCCGCGCACGGGGACCGTCCTCTTCAAGAACCTCGTCACGAGCTTCGACTACATCTGGGAGTTCTTCTTCCCGTCTCTCGTCCTCTTCGCCCTCGTCTACCCGCGGCGGAACCGGCTGTGGAGGTACATCAGGAATTTCACCTTCGTTCTCTTCCTGCCGCACCTTTTTCATCTTGTGATGCTCATCTTCCTCATCGGCCGCGTGAACCCCGATCGGATGTTCCACGGGCTCACGGAGCTTCCCGGTTCGCTGAGCGTGCTCGCGGGGGTCGCCGGCCGCCTCTCGAGCTTCCTCAACCTTTTCATGAGCCTGCTCTTCAAGGCGCACGTGCAGCTCTTCTCGCTCGTGAACATCGCGTACGCCGCTTTCTCGATGGCGCTCCTGGGCGCCTCGCTCAGGCACGATCTCTCGCCGCGCGTGCGGCGGCAGCTGCGCCTCGTGATCGCCGGTCTCGGCCTGTGCATCGTCACCTTCTCGATGGCGCGCGTGCTCCCGGCGATCTTTGGGCTCTCGGTAAGCGAGAGGGTATACACGGGCCTGATCAACGCGACGCTCATTCTCGGGGGGAGCTCGATCGCCTACGCGATCGTGCGGTACCAGTTCCTCGACATGCGGATCATCGCGCGGCGAGGGATCCTCTACGCGGCCGCGGCGGCGATCTTCGCATCGGTCTACTTCATCATCGTCCGCCAGATCACGAACTTCTTCTATCAGTTCTCGGGCGCGAGGGTCGAGATCCTCGAGACCGGTTTCATCATCCTGTTCATCATCGCGTTCCAACCCGTCCTCGGGAGGCTCGAGGAGTGGGCGGACCGCGTTCTCCTGCGGGAGCACCGCAACCCCCGTTTGCGGATTCGCGGGCTCGCGAACGAGCTTCTCTCCATGATCGACGTGAACGTCATGAAGGCGCGGATCTCGGAGGTCCTCAAAGAGGTGTTCGACGCGGATGAGGC
>JBGPBA010000020.1:0-8837 GCA_041481005.1 Candidatus Krumholzibacteriia bacterium
ACCGCTCATTCCGCACTATCTGACGCTCGAGAGGGCGCTCGGGAAGGAAGTATCCGTGGAGAAGACCGAGAAGGCGGCAAGCCGGACCGAGGGGGCGCCGCAGCGGCCGCCGGCCGACGTGAAGAGACCGCCTGCGGCCCCGGGCGCGGCCCCGGCGGGCCCCGCGGACGAGGCGGATATCGCTTCCGCCCTTCTCGGGAAGCCCGACGTCGGGCCGCTTGAGCCCCTCAAGACGGTGAAGGGGGAGGAGAAGGTCATATTCATCGATTTCAAGCGGCGCAAGGACGTGCGGGCCGACAAGGACAAGCACATCAAGAAGCTCGGATGGGAAAAGTACGGGAAGAAGCTCTCCGATTCCGAGAAGAGCACGAGGGATCGAAAGAAGGAGCGATGAAGAAGCTCGCTGTCATGACGATGAAGGGGGGCACGGGCAAGACGACGACCGCCATCAGCCTCGCCCACGGCCTCTCACTCTCGGGGCGCCGCGTGCTCCTCATCGACTGCGACCCGCAGCGGAGCGTCGCCGTGAGCTTCGGCGTCACGGCGGAGCGAGGGCTTGCCGACCTCCTCTCGACGGGGGACGTCGACATCCTGCAGGTCCGCGACAATCTCTTCGTCATCGATTCGGGCGGGAGGCGTCTTGCCGAGGTCGAGCTGAGGCTCGGCGCGCGGGAGCACCGCGAGCGCAGGCTCACCGACGCCCTCAAGCATCTCAAGGGATGCGACTACGTGCTCTGCGACTGCTCCCCCTCGCTGAACCTCATCAACATCAACGCGCTTGCCTACTGCGACGAGGTCATTATCCCGGTCTCGATGGATTTCCTGGCGCAGGCGGGCGCCGACCAGACGACCGAGATCATCGAGGAGATTCGGCTGCTGAACAGCCGGCGCCCCATCACCTTCAAGATATTGCCGACGTTCTACGATTCGCGCACGCGGCTTTCCTCGCAGGTGCTCGAGGAACTGCGGCGGCGTTTCGGCGAGAAGATGTTGGGGACGATCATCCGCGTCAACGCGTCCATCCGTGAAGCGCCGGGCGAGAACCGAACGATCTTCGAGCACGCGCCGCTTTCGCGGGGCGCGTTCGATTACTATCATTTGACGGAAGAGATACTCGAGCTTGAGAAGGTGCTCTAGCGCCGGCGGCGGCAGACGGGGCGCGCGCCCTTGCGGGGGTCCGATGTGTGTGCTAGGTTCGTGCCGGTGCAGGAGAGGTCGAGCGTGACTGGATTCGAACTCAGGGAAGAGCTGGATCAGGGGGGCAAGAAGTACTTCCTTCAGACGAGCCTTCTTGCGCAGAAGGGGCTCATCCAGAGCTCGTTCTTTAAGAGCGGCGCCATCTTCGACACGGTGCAGCAGAGCGTCGACGGCGAGTCGTCCCCCGAGGAGCTCCGGAGAGCGACGAAGGAGGTCCACCTCGAGAACAAGGAGAAGTTCCTCCTCGTTCTCGGATGCATGGAGCGGGTGCGTTCCATCGAGGATCCGAAGCCGCACCTGAAAGTCGCCCAGGCGCTCTTCCGGAGACACCTCTACGAGGAGGCGATCCAGGAGGCGCAGAAGGCGATCCAGAAAGGGAGCGGAGAGTCGATCCCGTACCTCGTCATCGGCGAGTCGTACTTCGCAATGGGGGACTTCCACCGGGCGCACGAGGCGATCCGTCTCGGGACCGAGATCAACCCCAAGTATCCCGACATTCACAACCTGCTCGGCAAGGTACTTCTCGGGCAGAAGAAATGCCGGGCCGCGATCGATTCGTTCAACCGCGCCATACAGCTCAATCCCTACTATGGCGAGGCGTACCTGAACCTTGCCCGCGCGTATCTTCTCAACACGATCGTCAAGGAGGACTACGAGCTCTCGCGCGACATCGACGATGTATTCCCGGCGAACGTCGAGCGCGCGGCGCAGCTCGACCCGTACCTCTTCGCCGATCGCATCGAGGAATCGCGGCGTTTCTTCCGCGAAAAGGACTACGCGGCGGCATACGCGGCGCTCGAGGAGGTCAAGGCACGCTCGAGGCGCGGCGGCCTCGACGATATCATCATCGACCTGTACCTCATGCTCATCGCACAGGGGGACGAGTTGAGCGAGGAGGAGATTGAACGCTATCTGGACCGGGTGCGGGCGATCGTCGAGCAGAATCCGACCTTCGCCGACGGCCACAACAGCCTTGGCATCCTCTATACTGCGAAATGCAAGGCTTACATGGACATGGCGAGCAATGCCTTTCGGAAAGCGCTTGAGATCAATAGCAACTACCAGAAGGCCCAGAAGAACTTGAGGCTATCGGAGAACGACCGACAGGGCATTTTTATCCTTCTCAAGGCGTTATTGGACTGAAGTTTGCTTAGAATAACTTGGGGATCAGGACGGAGACTGGGCAAGCTATGGACAGATTGATCATTGAAGAAGAGTTTGTAGACAACGTCGTTGTCCTCCGTATACGGGGGATCATCGACTCGGGCACCGCGCAATTCCTCGAGGACAAGTTCGAGGAGCTCGTCGCGTCGAACACCGTGCGGATCGTCGCCGACCTCGGGGACGTGACGTACATCAGCTCGGCGGGATGGGGCATTTTCGTCGGGGAGATCAAGGGTATCAGGCAGCGCAAGGGCGACATCAAGCTCGCCGCCATGCACCCCGACGTGCGGGAAGTGTTCGAGCTGCTCGAGTTCAGTGCGCTTCTCAAGCCGTACGGAACGAAGGAGGAGGCGGTTTCGGCCTTCACGGCGGGTCAGAATACGAAGAGTAATAACGTCATGGATCGACGATAGATTGAAGAAGCGAGGTTGAAATGGAAGGGATCAGCGTATCGTTCTCGAAGCCGGAAGAGAATCCGGATGTGTCGGTGCTGTTCGTCCAGGGGTACGTCGATACCACCACGTCGGCCGAGCTCGAAGAGAGCCTCAAGAGGCTTCTTAAGAAGGGGCGCTACAACATCGTCATCGACCTCGGCGGGGTGAACTACATCAGCTCCGCCGGCTGGGGCATCTTCATCAGCGAGATCAAGGCGATCCGGGAGAGCGGCGGAGACCTCAAGCTCGCCTCGATGATTGGAGACGTGTATGAGGTGTTCGAGCTTCTCGAGTTTCAGACGATTCTCGAGAGCTACGACACGGTCGAGCAGGCGGTGAAGAGCTTCAAGAAAGCCCCCGGCGCCGACGAGGAGGGACCGTCCGCGGAATCTTCCGCGTCCGACGGCTCGCAGGGAGCGACGGCTGCACGCGTCGCGGCGCCATCGGAAGAGAAAATCAAGTGAGACGGCCGGGCCGGCGGGCCCTGTTGCCCGCGGGCCGCGCTCGTTTGAGCTATTGAACTGGAAGGCTTTCCTCCGGTAGACTGATCGGGTCTTTTACGGCGGAGGGCCTTTTTGTTTGGGCAGCATGCGCGCGTCATCGTCGATCTCGCCCCCTGGAAGTTCGTCCTCCTCGGCGCGCTCCTCATTCTGAGCTTCATCCTTTATCGAAGAACGTTTCCCCCCGTGTCGCGGCCGAAGCGAGCGGCGCTCTTGGCGCTTCGCGCATCGGCGTTCGCGCTTCTCGTCGTTCTCCTTTTCAACCCGGCGCTCGTGCGGCATACGACCGAGGTACGCCGGCCGCTCGTCATCGCGCTTCTCGACGTGTCGCGGAGCATGGGGCTCGCAGAGCACGGGAGGACGCGCCTTGATGCGGCCGTCGAGAGCGCGATGCGCTTTCGGGACGCGCTCGGCGCGCACACGGACGCGCGGCTCGAGGTCGTCCCCTTTTCGAACACGCTCGGGGCCGCCGCGGTACGCCCCGACAGCATCACCCGGGCAGCCGGCGAGGGCACCGACGTCTGGGGCGCGATCGAGTCGGCCGAGCGCCGGTATCGTTCGGATAACCTTGAGGCGATCGTTCTTCTCAGTGACGGACGGGTGACGAGGGGAATGATGACGGTGGGAGAGGGCGTCACGGCGCCCGTCTACGCCGCCGGTTTCGGGGACACCGTCCAGGGCGCCGACGTCTCGGTGGACGAGGTGATCGCGGACAGGACCGCATACCGGGGGATGAAGATTCCGGTCGAGGCGGCGATCCGCGCCACGGGGCTCAAGGGAAGGACGATTCAGCTTCGCCTCCTCGAGGACGGCACGCCCCGCTCGAGCCTTTCCCTTGTCGTCCGCCAGGAGGCCGAGATGCTGAGCGCGCGCTTCGAGTATGTCCCCGCGACGGAAGGGGAGCACCGGCTCGCGGTCGAGGCGGCGCCGCTGCCGGGGGAGAGGCGCACCGAGAATAACGCCGAGTCGATTCGCGTCCACGTCTTCAAGGACCGGATCCGGATTCTGTACGTCGACCAGTTTCCCGATTGGAACATCACCTTCATCCGCGACCTCGTCACGAGATCGAAGCGCTTCGTGCTCGAGACGATCGGGTGGACGCCGAGCCGGGGTTGGGTCGTGATGCCGGGTGAGGCTTCATGGAGCCCTCCGACCGCGGCGGCCGGGCTTGCGTCCTACGACCTCGTCGTCGTCTCTGATGATCTGAGATACTTCGCGGCGCGGCCCGGCGCGGAGATCCTCGCGGAGTACGTCGAGGCGGGAGGAAGCCTGTTGCTCCTCGCCGATGAGAGCTCTCCGGCGGCGCGGGAGGGCTCGATCGAGCTCATCCAGGGCGCCCTTCCCGTCCGCCGCGCGAGGCCGCCGCGGATCGAGCTCGCCGACGGCGTCGTGGCTGTCTCTCCCGAGGGATTCGCGGACCCGATCGCGGCCGCGCTCACCGGCGACGCAAAGCTCGACGCCCTGCCGCCCCTTCCCGCGAGGATATCGGGCCTCGAGCCCGTGCCCGGGGCGCGCGTTCCGCTCGTGCTCAACGTCGGCGGCGAGACGCTTCCGTTCCTCGTCGTCGGCCGCGCGGGCAAGGGACTTTCGGGAATCGTCCTCGGCTTTCCGCTGTGGCGATGGAGGCTCGCGGGGACCGACGGGGAAAAGGCGTACGATTCCTTCGTCGGGGGACTCATCCAGTACATGGCCGAGGGCGCGCGGGCGCCCGGCCTCGAGATCGATTCCGATCGGACGGTCTATCGTATCGGCGACAGAATCGGCCTCTCCGTGTACGTCGGCGGGAATCGGATTCCGGAGGCGATTCGCGGGGAGGTTCGTACGCGGGGCGGGGCCGGCGCGGTCGTCGCCGCGTTCCCGTTCGAGCCCGATCCGCGGAGGCGCGCGTATTTCAAGACGGAGCTCGAGCCGCTGCCCGCGGGGGACTATACGATCGCCGCGAACGAGGTCGGGGGCGGTGCTCTCTCGGGAAGCGCCGCGATCACGGTGCTGCCGACCTCGGTCGAGCTCCTCGAGCCCGTTCGCAACGGCGCCCTCCTCGCGCGGATCGCCGAGGCGACCGGGGGGGCGTACGTGGAAGGACCGGCGCTGCCGACGATCGTTCCGCGGCTGCGTCTCGCCGATGAGACGATCGAGCACGCCGACGTTCGCGAGCTTCGCCAAAGCCTTTTCATATTCGCGGCTATCGTGGCTCTCTTCGCGTTGGAATGGATTCTGAGAAAGGCATGGGGGTTGGTATGAGGATCAAGGTTTGCATCTGTGCCGCGCTCGCCGTCGTCGCGTCGGGAGTGCTCTATTCGCCCGGGGCGCCCGCCGAAGAGCAGGGATCGTTCTACGCGAAGTGGAAGGAGCGGCACGCGGGGCGCTCGATCTATGACCGCATGATCGAGACGATCAGAGACGCCCGGTCTCTCTCCTTCGAGAGCGACTACGTTTGGCGGACGGCCGATAGAGAGCTCGGGCACGCCGTCTATCGCCTCTGGATGAAAAAGCCGAATTTCGCGCGGCTCGAATCGAAGAGCGCGGACGGCGCCCACGTCGGCATCATCGTGCTCGACGGCCGCGAGCTGTGGACCTATTGGCCGACGGGAAGGCCTCCGATCCCGGGTCCCGACACGACGCAGTACGTGGGGACCGGCATGACCTCCTACATGAGGAAGCGGGCTGCGAACGGGACGGTTTCTCTCGCCCACGAGGTGTGGTCTCTCGGGACGGGCATGTCGATGACGGTCGTCGAGCTGAGCGTGTTCCACGGCTCGAGCGACCCGATGCGCGAGTACCTCGATGGAATCAAGCAGACCGGCACCGAGCGCGTGGACGGCGAGGACTGCGACGTCATCGAAGCGACTTACTCGAAAGGTGAGCGCACGAGGATCTTCTGGATATCGAAGCGCGACCATCTCCCGCGCAGGCTCGAGGAGACGCTCCACCTCAAACGCGACATCATCACGCGCGAGCTCTGGACAAACGTCGTCCTCAACGGCCAAATGAAGGACGATCTTTTCTCGTGGCGGCCGCCGGACAGCTGGGTCGAGCTCAAGGTCCCAACGCTCGAGGACGGACTTCTCAAGCCCGGCGCCGAGGCGCCCGACTTCGACGCGGCGCTCGCGGGCGGCGGGCGGTTCAGGCTCTCGGAAAACCGCGGCAAGCTGGTCTGGCTCTTCTTCTGGAAGATCGAATGTCCGCCATGCCACGAGGAGATGCCGTACCTGAGCGAGCTCCATCGGCGCTACGCCGGAAAGGACCTCGTCATCGTCGGGTTCAACTCCACCGACGACACGAAGCTCGCCGAGGAGTACGCGCGCAAGCGCTCATTCAAGTTCCCCGTCATCGTCGATCCGTCCGCCATGGGGCAGGAGATCTGCCTCCAGAAATACCAGACAGTGAAGGGGATGAGCGCCGTGCCTCTCAACTACATCATCGACAGGGAGGGGCGCGTCGTCGACGCCTGGTACGGATATCTGAGCGGGGACGAGCGAGGGCTCAAGAATCTTCGGCGGCTCGGGGTCCCGAGATAGCGTCGGTTGCTCCGGCTCCGCCTCCCGTTGACGCCGCATCGCTGTTTGACCGTGCGCCGGCCGGAGCCGTTTCTCTCTCGATATCGCGTTCTTCGGGGCGGCCCTTGGCTTGATCGCGCGCCCTCGCCCGGGCGTCCCTTTTTTCTTGTTGCATCCGGCACGACGCTCGTCTAGAATCCGCCGAGGCATGGGGGGTGGAGGTGGACGATGCGGCGGTGCCTCTTTTCTTTTTCTCCTCGCGGCCTTTTCATCGGTCTCCTTATCGCAGGCGCTTTCGCGTGCGCGACCTGCCGCGCCCAGGTCGTGATAAACGAGGTCTACTACGATCACCCCGGCAGGGACGAGGGCTGGGAGTTTATCGAGCTCTACAATTCGGGCGCGGATTCTCGGGACGTCACGGGCTTCACTCTCGAGTCGATCGACGGGGCAACAGGCCGAAGGACTGCTGTCTGGAGCGCTCCGGCGGGTCTCACGATAGCGGCGCGAGAGCACCTATGCATCGCGGGGACCTTCCGCGCTCCCGCGCCGGGGCTTCTTCTCAAGGGGTCTCTCGGGAACGGCCCCGACGCGGTGAGGCTCGTTTCGGCCGGCGTGACCGTGGACCTCATCGGCTACGGGAACCTCGCTTTCTCCGATCTCTACGAAGGGGGCCCCGCGCCGCTCGTCGAGCCGGGCTCGAGCCTCGCGCGTAAACCTGACGGCTCCGATACCGATCGAAACGACGTCGACTTCGTTTCCGCCGACCCGACCCCCGGGAAAAGGAACTTCTGCGCCCGGGATGTGGCGCTCGCCGTCGAATCGCGGGGCCTCCTTCCGTGCCGCGGGGCGCCCTTTGAAATCAAAGTGAAGCTCACGAACCGCGGGCTCGAGCCATTCCAGGGCAGAGTCTCCATTCTCGCGGAAGCGCTTTGCGACGACCGAGAGGCTGCCGAAGGCCGTGCAGAGCTCGACCTCGCTCTCAACGTTGCGGGATCGGACTCAGTCCGCATCTCCCTCTCGCCACAAATGGCGGCGGCACTTGATGTGCGGGCGTGGCTCTCGGGCGCCCCCGACGAGAACCCCGAGAATGACTCTTCCGCCGTCCGGCTCGCGACCTCCCCGGGCCCCGTCGTCATCAATGAGATCATGTACCGCCCGCGGAAAGGCGGGAGCGAATGGATCGAGCTCGAGGGGGCCTCCGGGGCGCCCGCTAATCTAAAGAATTGGACCATCTGCGACGCGACCGAGAGGAGGCGCGTCATAGCGAATGAAGATATGCGGCTCGGGCCCGGCGAGTTTCTCATCCTCGCGCAGGATTCGGCGGCATTCGCGGCGGAGCACCCCGGCTGCAAGGCACCCGTCAAGAAACTCTCGGGAAGCTGGCCCTCTCTCAATGACACCGACTCGGAAGGATTCGCGGAGGCGATCGAGATATTCGATTCATCGGGAGTGCTGGTCGAGAGAATAAAGTACAAGAATCTCCTCGGAGACGAGAGGGGGAGGAGCATCGAGCGGGTCTCCGAGAGCGCGTGCAGCGGATCGCCCGGAGGGATCTGGCACCGCTCGGGCGACCCTTCCGGCTCGACGCCGGGACGCGAAAACTCGGTCCAGGGCGAGGCCGCGCCCTCCGCGAGGTCTCTTCGCGTCGATCCGAATCCCTTTTGTCCGAGAACGGCGCGAGCCGCGGTGATATCGGGGAGCCTGAGAGCGGGCGAGACGGGCTTCCGAGTGAGGATCTTCGACATGGGCGGGGCCGAGGTGAGGCGCGTCTTCGCCGAGAATGGAGGAGCGCCGAGCTTCGCTTGCCGATGGGACGGCCGTGGAAATGACGGATCCCCGGCGCGGACCGGTCTCTACGTGTGCCTTGTGGAGTACGTGCGGACGGGAGGTGGGGTGTGCAGAAAAGAGAAGACGTGCATCGCGGTCGCCGCGCAGTAGCGCTCCTTGCCGCGACAGCGTGCCTATTCGCCATCATCGGAATCTCGAGCCGACCCGCGGGATGTGCGGTCCCATTCTCAAGCCTCGGAGGTCTCTCGGGCGCGGGC
>JBGPBA010000021.1:0-8832 GCA_041481005.1 Candidatus Krumholzibacteriia bacterium
TCGATCGCGTAGCCGAAGAGGAACATCATCACGTTCGGCAGCATGAAGATGATCCAGAGCGACCGCGGATCGCGGATGATGTGTTTGAACTCCTTCCGCGCGAGCGCGGGTATCCTCGACCTTCTCATGCGCCCCTCGATCCGCGCCGCGCGCCCGGCGCCGCTCGGCCCGCGGCGGCGGCCCGGCACCCGAAATGGTTCATGCGCCCCTCACGAGATGAATGAACACGTCTTCCACCGACCGTCCGCCGTGGCGCGCCTTGAGCTCGCCGGGCGACCCGATGCTCACGATCTTCGCCGCGTGCATGATGCAGAGCCTGTTGCAGTACTCCGCCTCGTCCATGTAATGCGTCGTCACGATGACGGTGATGCCGCGGGTCGCGAGCGAATTGATGAGCCCCCAGAAGTGGCGCCGCGCGATCGGGTCGACCCCCGCGGTCGGCTCGTCGAGAAAGAGAATGGAAGGCTCGTGCAGGATCGCCGCCCCGAGCGCGAGGCGCTGCTTGAAGCCGAGCGGAAGAGAGGAGGTCCGGCGCTTGAGGAGCGCCCCGAGCCCGAGCGCCTCCTCGAGCTCGCCGAGGCGGGCCGCGATCCGCCCCCGCGGCAGTCCGTAGACGCCGCCGAAGAACTCGAGGTTCTCCCCCACGGTGAGGTCGCCGTAGAGAGAGAACTTCTGCGACATGTAGCCGATGCTTCGCTTGATTCGCTCGAAGTCGCGGTTGATGTCCCAGCCGCCGACCGTGCCGCCGCCGGAAGTCGGCCGCAGGAGCCCCGTGAGCATCCGGATCGTCGTCGTTTTTCCCGCGCCGTTCGCCCCGAGGAGGCCGAAGATCTCCCCCGCGCGCACCTCGAAGGAGATACGGTCGACGGCGACGAAGGCTCCGAAGCGCTTCGTCAGCTCGTTCACGACGACGGAGGGCCCCACCGTTTCATTCGATTGCATCGCCGTCATGCAGGCACCATTTCAACAAATCTTCCGCCGCGCTGCCGATCGCGGCCCCTTTAGTCCCTCATCAGCGTAACGAACGAATCCTCGACCCCGGGAGGAATCTCCTCGGGGCGCCCCGCGACGAGCCCGTCGCGCGTCATGGCGCCGAGGAGCGCCTCGATCTCCGCACGCTTCTCCCCGAGCGCGATCACCTGGAGCCTGTCGCCGAGGATTCGCACGAGCTCGGGCGCCACTACGCCCTTGAGCCTCGCCTCGATCGCCTGGAGGCTCGGGCCTGAAATCGAAAACACCGTTCCCTTGAAGAGCCGCGTGACGTCGTCGACGCTTCCCGCGGCGAGGATCTTCCCTTTGTGAATGAACACGAGATGCTGGCACATCGACGCCTCGTTCATGTACGGGGTCGACACGACGATCGTGGTGCCCCGCGTCCGGAGCCTCTCGAGCATGTCCCAGAAATCGCGCCTCGAGACGGGGTCCACCCCGGTCGTCGGCTCGTCGAGGAGGAGCACCTCGGGCGTATGAATGAGGGCGCACGAGAGGGCGAGCTTCTGCTTCATCCCGCCGGATAGGGCGCCCGCTCGCCGCTTCACGAAGTCGCCGAGGCGGCTGAAATCGAGGAGCTCCTCGGTCCGCCGCTTGCGCTCCGCCGCCGGCACGTCGAAGAGGTCGGCGAAAAAGCGCATGTTCTCGGCGACGGACAAATCGGGATAGAGGGAAAAATGCTGCGGCATGTAGCCGATGATCTCGCGCACGCGAGGCGCTTCGGCGCGCACCGAGTGCCCGAGAATCCACGCTTCCCCCTCGTCCGCGTAGATGAGGGAGGCGAGGATCCTCATGAGCGTGGTCTTGCCGGCGCCGTCCGGGCCGATGAGCCCGAACATTTCTCCCGGCAGGGCGGAGAGGCTCACCGATGAGAGGGCGACCGTTTCGCCGTGACTCTTTCCGATGTTTTCGACTCGAACGGCGGGCTCGGCCATGGCAATCCACCCGTCCTGCTTACTTGACCGGCAGGTAAACTTCGGCGGGCATCCCGATCTTGAGGACGGGCGGCGCCTCCCGCAGGGTGACTTTCACCGCGTAGACGAGCTCGGCGCGGGCGTCCTTCGTCTCGACGTTCTTCGGCGTGAACTCGGCCTCGGGCGACACCCACGAGACGACGCCGGCCAGTGGCGTCTGGTAGGCGTCGACGTGCACCGTCACGGCGCTCCCGATCTTGAATGCCCCGAGGTCCCTCTCGGCGACGTATATCTTGAGCCAGTACTTTGCCGGGTCGGCGATCTTGTAGACGGCGCCCGCCGCCGACACGACCTCGCCCTGCTCGACGTATTTCTCCGTGATGATCCCGGCGAGAGGCGATATCACGGCGCCGTCTTTGATCTGCCTTTCGAGAACGGCGATCGAGGCGTGCACCGATTCGTCACGCGCGTCGAGGAGCTTCTCCTGCGACTTCGCCGATTCGAGCTGGCTCTCGGCGAGGCGGAACTTCGTCGAGGCGTCGTCATACTGCTGCTGGGTCGCCGTGCCCTTCCGGAGAAGCCCGTCCATTCGCTTGAACGTCTTCTCGAGGTTGTCGCGATTGTCCTTCGCCTGGGAGATCGCCTCCGCGACGGGCTTTCTATTGGCCGCGATCTCATCGAGACTCGTCGAGAGCTGGCGCCTCTGGAGAATGAGCTTCGACACGTCGATCTTCGCGAGGGTGTCCCCCACGGCGACGGAGTCTCCTTCATCCTTCACGAGCCACAGAAGCTGCCCCGGCATCTGCGCGCTCACGGTGACCTCAGTGGCCTCGAGCGTCCCCGAGCCGGCGAAGCCCGGGGGCTTCGCGCGGCCGCAGCCGGCGCACATGAGCCCGGCAACTGCGAGGGTTACACCGTGCATGAAGAAGCGATTCAACATGGCATGTCCTCTTTCCCCTCTGTGATGGCGAACGCGGATCGATAGATGTCACGCATTATACCGGATTCGGAGCGAGTCCGTAAAGCCAAGCTGTCCTGGACTCGCCCTGGGCGCTCTGATAGCATGAGCTACGTGAAGAACCGCGACGTCGCCGACCTTTTCAACGAGATCGCGAGCATTCTCGAGCTCAAGGGCGAGAACGTCTTCCGCGTCAACGCCTACCGGCGCGCCGCGGAGAACATCGAGGGGCTCTCCCGAGCCATCGAGGAGATGGCGGCCGAGGGGACGCTCGCCGAAGTGCCCGGGGTCGGCAAGGACCTTGAGGGGAAGATTCTCGAGTATCTGAAAACGGGGAAAATGCAGTTCCTCGAGGAGCTCCGCGCGGAGACGCCGCCCGTGCTCCTCGAGATGCTCCGCATCCCCGGCATCGGACCGAAGACGGCGGTGCGGCTCCACAAGGAGCTCAAGGTCAAATCGCTCGCCGAGCTCAAGAAGGCCGCCGCCGAGCATCGCATCCAGAGCCTCCCCAAGATGAAGGCCAAGACCGAGGAGAACATTCTCAAGGGGCTCGAGTTCCTGAGCCGCTCGAGCGGCCGCACGCCGATCGGGGTCGCCTACCCGATCGCCCAGCGGATCATCGCCGCGCTCGAGCCGCTCCGCGAGGTGAAGAGGATCGCGGCCGCCGGGAGCCTCCGCCGCTGGCGCGAGACCGTGGGCGACATCGACATCCTCGTCGCCTCGAGCGACGCGGCGAAGGTGATCACGCATTTCACCCATCTCGAAGACGTCGAGCGCGTCCTCGCCGAGGGCTCGACGAAGGGAAGCGTCATCACCAAGGAGCGCATCCAGGTCGATCTCCGCGTCGTCGAGGAAGAGTCCTACGGCGCCGCCCTCGCCTACTTTACCGGCTCGAAGGAGCACAACATTCGGCTGCGCGAGATGGCGATCAAGAAGGGGATGAAGCTCAGCGAGTACGGCGTTTTCAAGAAGTCCGGCAAGGTCGAGAAGCTGATAGCGGGCAGGACCGAGGAGGAGATATACAAGGTCCTCGGGCTTCCGTTCATACCGCCCGAGATCCGCGAGGACGCGGGCGAGCTCGAGGCGGCGAAGAAGGGCGAGCTCCCCGAGCTCGTCGACCTCGGCGACATCAAGGGGGACCTCCATTCTCACTCGAATTACAGCGACGGCGCCGCGTCCATGGAGGAAGTGGCGCGAGCGGCGATGAAGAAAGGCTACAAATACATCCTTCTCACCGACCACTCGAAGAGCCTCACCGTCGCGAACGGTCTCTCCGATTCGAGGCGCCTCGAGCAGTTCGCCGCGATCGACAAGCTGAACGCCAAGCTCAAGGGCTTTCGGATTCTCAAGGGGGCCGAGGTCGACATCCTCGCCGACGGTTCGCTCGACATGAGCGACGAGCTCCTCGATCGCCTCGACGTCGTCTACGCGGCCGTGCATTCCAGATTCAAGATGAGCCGCGCCGAGATGACGAAGCGCGTCATCGCCGCAATGGAGAATCCCTACGCGAACATTCTCGCCCATCCCACGGGACGGCTCATCGGCATCCGCGACGCCTATGACATCGACATGGACGCCGTCATGAAGGCGGCTGCAAGGACGGGCACGGCGATCGAGATCAATGCCCACCCCGCGCGTCTCGACCTCGATGCGACGAATTGCCGCAAGGCGGCCGGGCTCGGCGTCATGATCGGACTCGGCACCGACATGCACATTCTGAGCGAATTCGATTACATGGTGTACGGCGTCGGCACGGCCCGGCGCGGCTGGCTCACGAAAAAAGATATCCTCAACGCCCTGCCCGCCCGCGACCTCCTCGGGAAGCTCCGGAAAAAATCTCGGCGAAAGTAACCGCCACGAAAGCACCACGGCCGCGAAGCCATACTGCCAATTTGGCATGACCACCGCCAGAAGTACCAATTGGTGTCAGAATATGACGTAAATGGGTTGTGGCGTCGTGGGGCTTCCTCGCCGTCCCGCGAGGTAACTAGTTGACCGATAATGAGTTATTCTCGCGCTGCTGATTGGCATGGCTTGTGCTTTTAGGGATGGTTATAGTAGGGTTTCGGTTCTTCAGGCAGTAAGAAAGTGGAGGCGACGACTTATGGCGATCATTAGATGGAGCCCGGTAAGGGACCTTATGGGTCTTCAGGATGACATGGGCATGATGTTTAACGAGTTCTTCGGGGATGGAGACAAGATGCGAGAGCTCGGTTTGACACGGTGGCATCCTCGCGTCGACATCACCGAGGAAGACAACAGGTACGAGCTCACGGCCGACCTTCCCGGCATCAAGAAAGAGGATATCAAGGTCGAGGTCCGTGACAACGTCCTCACTCTCCGGGGCGAGAAGAAGATGGGGGAGGAGAGAAAAGAGAAGAATTGCATGTTGAGCGAGCGGTACTACGGCGAGTTCACAAGGACTTTCACACTCCCCGAGAACGTAGATAGGAACGCAATCGACGCGGCGTTCAAGGACGGGGTGCTCCACCTCAGCATCCCGAAGACCGAGAAGGCCAAGCCAAAGCAGATCGAAGTGAAGGTGAAGTGATCTCCGTAGCGTTTCCGGAGGGATGAGGCCGCTCGCAACCAGCGGCCTCAAAGAAGGGAAGGCGCCCGAATAGGCGCCTTCTTTTTTTACCCCGGAGGCCGCGGCCCGCGCGCGGGGGCACGGGCCGCCCAAGCTCCCCCGAGAATCTCGATTTGTGCGCCGCGACGCGAGATCTTACTTCGCGCCCACGGGGACTTCGGGCTTCTTCGACTGGAACTGCGGAGCCTGCACCGATGGCTTCTGCTCGCTTCTGCCCTCGGGGCTCATCTTGCAGTTGCCCTCGAAGAACACGCCCTCGTCGATGACGAGGCGCGTCGTCTTAATGTCGCCCTCGAGGCGCGAACCCGCCTGAAGCTCGATTTTTTCCTTCGCGTCGATATTGCCGACCACGGTGCCTCCGATGATCGCGCTCTTCGTCTTGATCTCGCCCTTCACCCGGCCGTCTTTACCGACGACGAGCGTATCGGGGCACAGGACGTTTCCCTCGAACTCGCCGTCGATGCGCAGCGTTCCTTCCGAAACCGTGATGGTCCCGTTGATCTTGCAGCCTTTGCCGATGATCGAGTTCATCTTGCCCTCCCCCGGAAGCTGTTCGCCTTCTTTGCCGAACACGATGTCCTCCTTCCTGCCCTCTTTCTTTCCGCCGATCATATGCCTCCTTACTGCAGAAGGTACTTGAGAGGATCGACGGGGACGTTGTTCACGGTCACCTGAAAGTGCAGATGCGGTGCGGAGCTTTTCCCCGTGTTCCCCGAGTACGCAATCGTCTGCCCCTGCGACACCGCCTCACCCTTTATTACTACCAGCATGTCGGCATGCGCGTAAAGGGTTTTTATTCCGTAGCCGTGATCAATCTGCACATAATACCCGTAGACGTCGCTCCACCCGGCCTCGCTCACGTAGCCGGACGCGGACGCCCTGACCGGCGTGCCGCGGTCGACGGCGATATCGATTCCCTCGTGGAGCAGCGGATCCCCGGGCGTCGGGGCGGCGCTGAACTTTTTCGTGATGAAGCCGCGCACCGGCCAGAAGGTCGGAATCGCCCGAAGCATGCTCGCCTGCGCGCCCTCGATCCCTCCGGCGTTCTGCCCGCCCTGCACGCCGGCGCGCCGCGCCGCGATGCTGTCCCCGGCCGTCATGGCGAGCCCGAGCATATGGCGAATCTGGAGATTCATCGCGCGGAGCTCGGCGAGGTTTCGTCGCAGCTCGCTCATCTGCTCTTGCCGCTTGGTGAGCTCCGCAACCTGGTTGCGGTACATCGAGGATTCCCGCGACTTGATGAGGAGGCCGCCGTACGTGGCGACGAAGATCACCATGACGACGAGCCCCGTGCCGACGAGAGCGACGAGCGCGTAGAACGTGGCGTACGGGACCCTGAAGTTCCGCGTCTTCTTCAGATCGTGCGGAACGATGATGATCGAGAATGTGCGCTTGGTCATGGCGTCCCGCCCCGCGCCTCGCGAGCCCCGTCAATCACGGCGAAAGCCTCACGCCCATCTTCTCGAGGACGCGCTCGAACTCCTCGTCGGAATAGTATTCGATCGAGATCACGCCGCCCTTGCTCCGCGGCGCGATCCGCACGCGCGTGCCGAGGTGCATCTCCATGGCCTCCTCGACGGCGCGAACCTGCGGGGAGAGCTTACGCGCGCCCCGGGGCCGACGCTCCCCCGCCTTGCCGGGAGCCGTGCGCTCGATCTCGCGCACGGTGAGCCCCTCGGTCACGATGCGCGTCGCCCAGTCGATCTGCGCCTCCGCGCCCTCGATTGAAAGGATGGCTCGCGCGTGCCCCGCGGTGAGCTTTCCCTCGACGATGAGCTGCCGCACGACGTCGGGGAGGTTGAGGAGCCGGAGCGTATTCGCCACGGTGCTCCTGTCGCGGCCGAGCATCTCGGCGACGTCCTTCGCCGACATGCCGAACCGGTCGCGCAGAAGCTCGTATCCCTTCGCCTCCTCGATCGGGTTCAGGTCCTCGCGCTGGAGGTTCTCCATGAGCGCGTACTTGAGCGATTCGGCGTCGCCGACGTCTCGGACGATCGCGGGGATCGTCCCCTTTCCCGCGAGCTTCGCCGCGCGGAGCCGCCGCTCGCCGAGGATGAGCTCGTAGCGCGCGCCGCTTCGCCGCACGACGACCGGCTGAAGCACCCCGTGCCTCCGGATCGATTCGGCGAGCTCCTTGAGGTGATCGCCGTCGAAGCTCGCGCGCGGCTGGTGCGGGTTCGGATCGATGTGCTCGATGTCGAGCTCCTTGACGCGTTCCGTCTCCGAGACGCTCTCGCGGAGATCCTGCGAAATGAGCGCCTCGAGTCCCCTGCCGAGCACCTTGCGACGCACGTCCGCCGTCATTCGGCATCACCCGCCTTCCTCGCGGGGCCGTGGGCGATCGGGGCCCGCTCCCGCCCTTCCTCGCGGCCGTCCTGCTTCTCGATGACTTCCTTGGCGAGCTTGAGGTAGCTCTTCGCGCCGACGCTCTGGATGTCGTAAAGAAGTACCGGTTTGCCGAAACTCGGACACTCGCTCAGCCTCACGTTGCGCGGTATGATCGTCTCGTATACTTTCTCGCCGAAGTACGACATCGCCTCCTCCGCCACCTGGCCCGAGAGGTTGAGCCTCTTGTCGAACATCGTCAGCAGCACCCCCTCGATCCTCAGATCGGGGTTGAGGTGCTTCTGCACCATTCGAATCGTGCTGAGAAGCTGGCTCAAGCCCTCGAGCGCGTAGTATTCGCACTGGATCGGGATGAGGACCGAATCGGCCGCCGTGAGCGTATTGAGCGTGAGAAGCCCGAGGCTCGGCGGCGAATCGATGAAGATGAAATCGTAGAGATCGACGATGCCGGCGAGCGCCTCCTTGAGCTTGTACTCGCGGGCAATCTGTGAAACGAGCTCGATCTCGGCACCGATGAGCCTCGCCGAGGACGGTATGATGTCGACGAGGTCGCCCTTGCGGATGGCATCGACCGGGTTCACGCTGCCGAGGATCACGTCGTAGATCGTCGTCTCCTCATCGCCCGCCCTCACGCCGAACCCGCTGCTCGCGTTCGCCTGCGGGTCGATGTCGACAAGAAGGACCTTCTTCTCCGCGGCCCCGACGCTCGCGCTCAGGTTGATGGCGGTCGTCGTCTTCCCGACACCGCCCTTCTGGTTGGCAATCGCAATGATCTTTCCCATGGGACTCCTCCCGCGCCTCCCTTATCTTTCGCTCGTCGTGACCGGTGCGCTCGTGAGCCACGGGGTAAAGCTCACGTACGCGGCGCTCGCGCAGTTGAGCTTGCCCTTGTCGCAAATGACGCTCTTGATCCTGTTCGCGTCGAAGCCGAGCCCCCAGTAGTTGCGCTCCGCGTGCACCGAATCGATCGCCACGTAGCTGTCGAGCTTCATCGAGTAACTCCCCTGCAGCGGATCGACGTTGAAGATCGAGCA
>JBGPBA010000022.1:0-8737 GCA_041481005.1 Candidatus Krumholzibacteriia bacterium
AGCTCATTCGCGGGCTTTCACCGCCGGTGGGGACTTGCACCCCGCCCCGAAGGTTTATGCCCCGGAGGGGCCTGCTATTTAATTAAATCAATTCTAACGAGGCGGATGTTCGTTGTCAAGAGGGGGTTTCGCGAAGCTGGTGCGGATGGCCCGCAGGAGATGTTCTCTCTCGGTCGCCGGTCCGCTCCTGCGCGTCACATGGCGACGCCTATGCCTCGCGTTAATCGCCGAGGATTCCCGAGACGAACTCTGCGGCATCGAATTTCTCGACGTCCTCGATCCGCTCCCCGGTGCCGACGAAGAGAACGGGCACGCCGAGCTTCTGCTGGATGGTGATGATGGCGCCCCCCTTGGCGGTCGAATCGAGCTTCGTGAGAACGAGACCGCTCACGGGGATCGCCGCGGTGAAAGCCTCCGCCTGGCGGATGCTGTTTTGGCCGGTGTTCGCGTCGAGAACGAGCCATCCTTCGAGCCCGAGCCCCTGAATCCGCGTCGAGAGAACGGTGAAGATTTTGCGCAGCTCGTCCATGAGATTGACGCGAGTGTGGAGACGCCCGGCGGTATCGACAATGACGAGGTCGAGGTCGCGGGCCTTTGCGGATTGGACGGCGTCGAAGGCGACGGCGGCCGGGTCGGCCCCCATCTTCTGCTTCACCATCGGAACCTCGGCTCGCTCCGCCCAGATCTCGAGCTGCTCCAGGGCCGCCGCGCGGAAGGTATCGCATCCGGCGAGGAGGACCTTGCGCTCCTGCGACTTAAAGTGCCACGCGAGCTTACCGATGGTAGACGTTTTGCCGACGCCATTTACGCCGGCGACCACGATGACGCGCGGCCTCCCGACGGGCTCCCGGTATGGCGGCGTCTCGTTCATGATTGATAGGAGCTCTTCGTGGATGATCCGGCGCCATTCCGCCTCGCCCCCGCCCCCTTCCTTGACCCGCGAACGCAGACGCTCGATCACGCGATCGGTCGTCTCGACGCCGAGGTCCGCCGCGAGGAGAACTCCCTCGAGAGTCTCGAGCGCATCCGCGTCGAGGGCGCTCGATGAGAGAATCCCCTGGATGGAGCCGAAGAGGCGTTCCTTGGTCTTCCTGAGGCCTTGCAGTAGTCCCATCTCGATTGTGCCTGCTAGTTGGCGGTGACTTCGGACGGCATCGATGGAATGAGCGGGCCGACCTGGCCCGCGCGGTTCTTGAGAACCTCCTCGATGCCGGCGAAGTTGACCGAAACGACGCGCGAGATGCCGCGCTCTTCCATCGTCACGCCGTAGAGGGTTTCGGCGACCTCCATGGTCCGTTTGTTGTGCGTGATGATGATGAATTGCGTGTCCTTCTGAAAAACCTTGAGCATCCTGATGAAGCGCTGGACGTTCGCGTCGTCGAGCGGCGCGTCGACCTCGTCGAAGATGCAGAAGGGGCTCGGCTTCGCCTTGTAGAGCGCGAAAAGGAGCGCTAAGGCCGTCAGCGCGCGCTCCCCGCCCGAGAGGAGCGCGATGTCCTGGAGGCGCTTCCCCTTCGGCCGCGCCGTGATGATGACGTCCGCCTCGAGCGGATCGCTCCCGTCGCTCAGCGCGAGGTCCGCCTCGCCACCTTCGAAAAGGATCTGGAAGGTTTCCTGGAAATTCTTCCGCACGAGCTCGAACGTCTCGATAAAGAGGCTTCGGGCGCGCTTGTTGATCTTCGAGATCGCCTCGGTGAGCTCGTCCTTCGCCTGGACGAGGTCCGCTTTCTGCGCCTCGAGGAACTCGAGCCGCGAGTTCTTCTCGTTGAACTCGTCGACCGCGGCGAGGTTCACCGGGCCGATCGCCTCGAGCATCCGCTTCTGCTTCTCGAGCATCTCCTTGGTGACGGCGGCCTCCTCGTCGGTCAGCGGGATCTCCGTGCCGGCGAGGTAGCAATCGAGCTCCTCGTGGTAAATCTCCTTCGCCTTGTCGATGAGGTCGCGCATCTTCGTGTCGGTCGACGAGAGGGCGATCTTGATCTCGTTCAGCTTCTCGAATACCCGCTCTCGCTCGCTCTTGCGGACTTTGAGCTCCTTCTCCGCCGCGGCGACCTCGTCGCGCTTCGATCCGAACCCGTCCTCGAGCCCGGCGAGGTCCGCCTCGAACGACCGCTCCCCTTCGAGGAAATTCTTCACGACGCCGCGTTCGGCGGTGATCGTCCGATCGAGCTCGAGCGCCTCCTGCTCGGACGCCTCTATCTCGCGGCGCGAGCGCTCGACGATTCCCTTGAACTGCGCCTCCATCTCGGCGAGGCCGCGCGTCTCCTCGCGGTCTTTCTCGAGGGCGCCGCGGAGCGAGGCGAGTGTGATCTTCCCTTCGGTGAGCGCCGCATCGCACTCGTCGCGCCGCTTCTGAAGGGAGGCGATCTCGGCCTCGATCCCTTCCGCGCCGGCCTCCCGACTTCCGTCCGCCTGAAGCTTGAGCGAGAGCTTCGTCTCCTCGAGCTTCGAGAGAAAGTCGACACGGGAGGTCTCGACGTCGTCGAGCGACTTGAGAAGGAGCGCCGCCTTCTCCCGCCTCGTCATGTGCTCGTGCTCGATCGAGCGCTGCACCTCGCGCTTCGCCTCGAGCTCATCGCGGCGGCGCGCGATCTCGGAGTCGAGCTCTTTCGTCTGCCCCTCGAGTTCGCCGCGCGAGGTCAGCGCCGCCGCGCAGACCTCCGCGAGAGAGGCGACCTCGTGCTCCCGCTCCGCGATGAGCCCCTTCAGTTTCTCGATCTCCTCGCTCCGGCCGAGAAGCGATACCTCGTCCCCGGAGCGGCCCCCGATGTAGATCCCCCTCGTCCGGCTGATGAGAACGCCGGAGAGGGTGACCGCGTCGCGCCCGGATACCGCGTCCCCGGATACGAAGGCGACGGCCGTCTCGGGATCCTCGAAGAGGAGCACGTTCCCGAGAAGGCTCTCGACGAGCGGCCTGCGCGCATCGTCGACCTTGACGAACGACGCCAGCGCCCCGAGAGAGCCCGGCGCACCGGGCGTTTCCCCGGCGCCGCTCGGCCGCGCGTCCTCCGGGAGGAGCCGCACATGGCCGGGCCCCCGCGCCGCGAGATCCCTCACGAGGTCGACCGCGCTCGAGTAGCTTTCGACGACGACCCCTTCGAGCACCCCGGCGAGCGCGGCCTCGCACGCGCTCTTATATTTCTCGTCGACCTTGAGAAGCTCGGCGAGCGGCCCGCGAATGCGCCCGTCGCCGCTCGTGAGAAGCTCGCGCGCCCCGCGCGGAAAACCCTCGAAGCTTTCCTTCATTCGCACGAGGAGCTCGAGCTTGCTGTGGAGGTGCGAGAGCTCCGCCTTCTTCTCGGCGAGGAGTTTCTCGCCGTCGTGGAGCTTCGTCTCGAGCGCGTGCATCGCCTCGGCCGTCCGGCTTCGCTCGTCCTCTCTCGACCGGAGCGCCGTCTCGAGCTCGGCGCACGCTTCCAGCGCGCCGTCGCGCTCCGCCGCGAGAGCCTTCGCCTCGCGCTCGACCCCGGCGATCTCCTCGCGCGTCTCGCCCGCGCGCGCGTCGAGGTCCGCCAGCAGCTTCTCGAAATGCTCGACGGCGCTCTGCGCCCGCACCTGGTCGTGGATAAAATCGAGCTCGGTCTGCTTGATCTCGAGGAGGTTTGCCGTGAGACCCTGGAGCGTCTCGACGACCTGCTTGAAATCCCGCGCGAGCTCGCCGAGCGCCGCCTCCCGCGCGCCGACGGAAATAGATGTCTCCTGCAGGCGCCTATCCACGGAGACCACGCGTTCCGCGATCTTCGCGAGACGGATCTCGGCCTCCTCGATCTCGCGGCGCGAGCGCTCGATGCGCCGGCGCGCCTCGCCGTGGCGCTCGGTGAGCTGGATGATCTTCTCCTCCGACGACTGGATGGTGCGCCGGATCTCGTAGCGCCGATTCTGAAGATCCGTCCGGCGCTTCTCGAGCTCGATGAGAACGACGCGCGCCTCCTCGACGCCGCGCTCGAGCTCGCCGAGCGAGGTATCCTCGGTCCGCGTGAGCTCGGTAACCGCCGCGAGCTCGGATTCCGCCGAGCGCTTCGCGGCGAGGAGCTCGGAGAGCTGGCGGCGCAGCGCCACGAGCTCCCACTGCCTGATGCGCTCGCGCACCACCTGGTAGCGCCTCGCCTTCCCCATCTGGTATCGCAGCGAGCGCACCTGCTTGCGGAGCTCCTCGAGAATGTCCTCGAGGCGCACGAGGTCGGCGTCGGTGAGCTCGAGCTTCCGGTGCGCCTCTTCCCTGCGCATCCGGTACTTGACGATGCCCGCCGCCTCCTCGAACATGAGGCGCCGCTCGCCGTGCACGTCGTTCAGGACCCAGTCAATCATCTCCTGCTCGATGACCGAGTACGAGTGGCTCCCCGTTCCGGTGTCGGCGAAGAGGTCGCGGATGTCCTTGAGGCGACACGGGGCCTTGTTGATGAAATACTCGCTCACGCCCGACCGGTAGACCTTCCGCGTGATCGTGATCTCGGAGTAATCGATCGGAAAGAGCCCCCGCTCGTTGTTGATCGTGAGGTTGACGACCGCATAGCCCATCGGCTTGTGCATCTGCGTGCCGTTGAAGATGACGTTCTCCATCTTCGAGCCGCGGAGCTGGCGGGCGCTCTGCTCTCCGAGAACCCACCTGACCGCGTCGACGATATTCGTCTTGCCGCAGCCGTTCGGCCCGAGAATCGCGGTGATCCCCTCCCTGAAATCCAAGCTAATCGGCGTCATGAACGATTTGAAACCCGACATCTCGATTTTCGAAAGGCTCACGTGCGCTCACCCTCCCAATGTCAGTCGTTTTCGCTCGCGTTGCTCTGCGCCGCCGGGGGACCGATCATCCGCCCGACCCTCACCGTCCCTCGTTCGCAATCTCCACGACCCTCGCGTAGCCGATCTCATTGAGGCCGAGGAGCTGCAGCCTCGCCTGGTCCGCCTCGGCCATCGTCAGGTACGTGCCCGCGAGAACGCGGAGCCATTTCACGCCGTTTATGTCGATCTCGACGATGCGGGCCGGATAGCCGTTATCCTCGAGGTATTTCTCTTCCGTTCGGGCCCGCGTCGCGTCGGTGAACGAAGCGACGTGGATCGTATACTTGGCGCCGGCCGATATCGGCGTGATCGGCACCCTCGCCGCCGCAGGGGAAACCGGAGTCCCCTCGGTTTGCCCCGCCCCGGCCTGGGCGGGCGGCGACTGCTCCGTCTGCGGCTGGGGCGCATTCGCGCCCGTCGTTTCGGCGGCCGTGTAAGGCGCGGTCCCCGGCGAGGTGGCAACGCTCTCGGAAACCTGCGCCGTCCGCGTCGACTCGGCGACCTGCGTTTCGCGCGCCGCGCCGGCCGCGGCCTTCGTCGGTATCTCCTCGCGCACCGTTCTCTGCGTCGCGATCCACCAGACGACGAACACGACGATGAGGACCACGGCGCTCGTCACGATCACGCGCGGGAGGCTGAAGCGCGGCTTCGGCGCCTCGGGGAGCGGCTCGAGCTCGGCCGTCTTTTCGACGACCGGCGCCTCGAGAAGCTCCTCTTCGCCGGCCGGCGCTTCGATCGTCGGCTTTTCACCCGCCGCGGCAGGCTTTGCCCCGGCCGCACGCGCGGCGGCGACCGCCGCTTCCCGCGCTGCGCAGAAGCAGACGACCTCGACCGAAGGGACCCCGGCGGCCCGGAGATCGGCGAGGCTCTTCTCGAGCTCGCCCTCTTCCATCTCCTCGATCCGGCAGCACAGAATGACGCCGTCAACGAGAGCGCCGAGCGGATTGATCTTCCCGTCCTCCGTGTAGAGGGTCGAGCAGTAAACGACCGCGTCGTGCTTCGTGCGCAGGAAATCGCGGATCTTTTCGAATTCCTTCAGCGCGAAGGGAATCGTGCGCGAGACGGGAAAGGAGCCCGGCCCGGTGACGCTCACCCCGTCGATGCCCACGGAGCGCGAGACCGTCTTCAGCGAGCTCCCGTAGAGGAGCAGATCGAGGAACCCGTGCTCCTCGACGTTCTCGATGAGACCGCTCATGCCGGGATGGAGGAAATCGCAGTCGACGATGAGCACGCTTCGTCCGTGCTTCGCGAGGTGATGGGCGGTCTGGAGCATCGCGAAATACCGCGAGGCCGTCCTCTCGCCGACGGAAACCGCCAGGAGCGAGCTGCCCCGCCCTTCCGCGATGCGCTTCTCGACCTGCGCCCCGATATCCTTGAAATGGTCGAGCTCGCTCGCGGACGAAAAGTCGCCCGCTTCGAAAAACGAGGCGACCCGCGATTCTTCGAGAACGATCGTATAGCCGCACTCGGGCGCGCCGCACGACCCGCCGACGGGCTTTCCCCGCTCATCACCTGCCATGAACATCACTCCCTCCGGAGAACGATCGCAAGCGCTTCTTCAAGTTTCCCGATCAACGGCCTCTCCTCATCGCCGGACACGGTCCGCGGATCGACGATCACGGAACTTCCCTTGACCCTGAGCATAACCGCCGGCGTTCCCGCGCGGAGCTCCCGCGCGAGCCTCGCCGCAGAACCTGCGGGAAGGGTAATCTCGACGACAGCCGTTGGCAACGGATTTATCGGAAAGCTGCCGCCGCCGATCGAAGACTCCGAATCGACGACGCTCACGCGGCAGCTCGCCGCCGCGCCGGCTCTCAACCGCTTCGCGAGCCGCTCGGCGCGCGCGCGCACCGAATCGACGCGCTCGGTGATCATCGCGAGCGCGGGCATTTCATGGAACCTTCCCTCCCAGTACGCGAGCAGCACTTCCTCGAGCCCCGCCAGCGTGAGCTTGTCGAGACGGAGCGCGCGGGAGAGGTGATTCTCCCTCATCTTCGCGATGAGCTTCGCCTTCCCGATGAGTGCCCCCCCCTGCGGCCCCCCCAGGACCTTGTCGGTGCTGAAGCTCACGAGATCGACGCCGCTCGCGAGAACTTCCTCGATCATCTCCTCGCCCGCGATCCCCGACGAGCGCAACGGATACAGAACCCCGCTGCCCTGGTCATACATAACAGGCACGCGCGAGCGGCGGCCGAGCTCGGCGAGCTCCCGAAGCGGAACGTCGTTCGTGTAGCCGACGATCCGATAGTTGCTCGTGTGCACCTTGAGGAGAAGCGTGGCGCCGGCGTCGATCGCCCGTTCGTAATCCTTCACGTGCGTCCGGTTCGTCGTGCCTACCTCGATGACCCGGGCCGCGGCCGAGGCGAGGATATCGGGCAGGCGGAAGCTTCCGCCGATCTCGACGAGCTCGCCGCGGGAAATCGCGACGGCGCCGCTCCCCGCGAAAGTGCGCACGGCGAGCAGAATCGCCGCGGCGTTGTTGTTCACGACGAAGGCGTCCTCGGCTCCGGTCATGAGCGCAAGGAGCCTCGCCGCCCGTCGGCCCCGCTCGACTCGCTTCGCGCTCGCGAGATCGACCTCGAGGTCGCTGTATCCGGCGGCGGCCATGTCGATGGCCGCGCGCGCCGCCCTGCCGAGAACCGCGCGTCCGAGGTTCGTATGGAGGATGACGCCTGTCGCGTTGATCACCCGGCGCTGCTTTCCGCTCGAGAGCGAGTCGAGCTCCTCGCCGATCTCCGCAATGATGGCGCCGCCGAGGTCATCCTCGGCGAGGCCCGCCGTCTTACCGGCGCGTATGCGCGCGCGATACTGCGCGATCTTCTCGCGGACGATTCTCTTCACGCCGCTGTGCGACATGAGAGACATTCGCGAGGAGACACGCTCGTCCGCGAGTACCTTTTCGACCGAAGGTAACTTCTTCAGCAATGGCTGCATATCCGTTCGCCCGCTGCGGTTATCGGGATAAAACCTGCCCTCTTCTACCATATATAGTAGGGGGCGTCAAGAATTTTCACTATATATAGGATTCGGCGGTTTCGAACGCAATCTTAAACCTTGATGATCGCGCCCGCTTCTGCTAAACCCTAGTCAAAATCGGACCGCCCCGCAAAGGAGTCCTCGATGAACCGTACCATTCGCCAGCTCCTCCTTCTGCCGCCCGCCATACTTCTCATCGCCGGGTGCGCCGCGCACAAGCCCCCGCTCGCCGGTCTCTACGCGGGCCTCAAAGAGAAGCCCGAGGCGCTCGACGCGAGCGCCCTCGCCGGGAGACGCATCGTCATCGATCCGGGACACGGCGGCGCCATCGGCGGCGCCCTCGGCGTCGACAACCTCCGCGAAGCCGACGCGAACCTCGGCGTCGCCCTCTACCTGTGGGGACTCTGCAAGGACGCCGGCGCCCAGGTCGAGCTCACGCGAAGCTCCGACCGCGACTACCTTCCGGCCGGCTCGAAGAACTCGGGAGAGGACCTCAAGGCGCGCATCGAGAAGGCGAACGAGATCGACACCGACGTATTCATCTCGATCCACCACAACTCGAACCTCGACCTCAAGCGCGACATGAACAAGATCGAGGTCTACTACCGAAGCGACGACCCCGGCGCTTCGCTCGAGCTCGCGAGCGACATCGAGACGCACCTCTCGCGCAATCTCGGGATCGAGCGCTCGGAAGTGCTGCCCGGCAACTATTACGTCCTGCGGCTTTCGAAGGCGAGGGCGGCGGTGCTCGGCGAGGCGAGCTACCTCTCCCAGCCGGACGTCGAAAACCGGCTCAAGCTCTCGGAGAAGCAGAAGCTCGAAGCCGAGGCGTATTACTTCGGCCTCATCGCTTATTTCTCGCGCGGCGTCCCGGCGCTCGAGCGGCTCTCGCCGGCGACCGACACCCTGACGACGCCGGCGGTGATATCGTTCCGCGTGCTGCCGAGCCGCGGCATGCCGATCGACCCGGCCTCCGTCGGCA
>JBGPBA010000023.1:0-8732 GCA_041481005.1 Candidatus Krumholzibacteriia bacterium
GCCAGTTCGGATGATCCGCGCCGCGCGCCTCAGGAACCGGTCGGGGCTCTTCTTGCTGACCTGAACATTGGAGCTCGGCTGGAGCAGCCGCATCTCCTCGATCACGTCGAGAATGAGGTAGGTGAGCTCCGAGACCGCGTCGGAGCCGTCTTCCGCGAGGCCTCCCGTATTGATCTGAGCGAAGTCGGTGTAGGTGCCGCTCTCGGCGGCGGTGACGCCGACCTTGGGAGGGGCGGGCTGGTTGTTGAACTTGATCCAGAAGCACTGGAGAAGCTCTTCGGCCGTTTCGCGGGTCAGTGTGCCGTCCTCGAGGCCCTTTCTGTAAAACGGGAAGAGATGCCGGTCGAGATGTCCCGGGTTGAAGGCGTCCCACGTGTTGAGCTCGGTCGTGACGCCGAGGTGGACGAACCAGTAGTACTGAAGCGCCTCCTGAAAATCGCGCGGCGCCCGGGCGGGGACGCGGGCGCAGACCTCGGCGATGCGCTCGAGCTCGGCCCTTCGGGCGGGATCTTTCGCCGCCGCCGCGAGCTCGCGCGCCTTCGCCGCGTGCCGCTCGGCGAAGACAATGAGGCCGTCGGCCGAGATGAGCATCGCGTGGAGCTCCTGCTCTTTCGCGTACGCCCGCGGGTCGTTCAGGTAATCGAGCCGCACGAGGCTTCGCTCGATCTCCCGCTTGAAGTCGACGAGCCCCTTTCGATAGATCTTGTCGTCGAGCACCGTGTGGCCCGGCGCGCGCTGCTCCATGAACTCGGTGAATATGCCCGCCTCGTACGCCGCCGTCCACTCGTCGGTCATCTCGGCGAAGAGAAGATCGCGCATCGAGCGGCCGCGCCAGAAGGGGATGATCTTGTCTTCGTAAAGCTTCCGCGCCTCGGGGCTCACGGCGAATGGAATCTTCTCCCGCGAATCGAGAATGTCGAGGTCGTCGAGGCTGTGGCAGCAGAGCTCGGGGTAGGTCGGGGTCGCCTTCGGGGCCGGGCCCTTCTCCCCGACGATGAGCTCCCCCTCGCCGATCCAGATCGCTTTGCGCTCCATGAGGCGCCGGAAGGCGAGCGCGCGGCGGACGGGCACCGAGAGCACCCGCTCCGTCTCGCGATAGGCCTCGGTCATGAGCTCCGCCCGCTCGGTCGAGATGTAAGGCCTCGCATCGAGGCTTTCTTGTCTCAGGCGGCGGACCCGTTCCGACATCATGGCGATCAGCCTCCCACGCGCACCGGCAATCCGAACGCGCTCAAGCCGCGCGCGATCCCACACATCGTCTCGTCCGAGAGCGGCGCGGCGCCCGACAGCCGATACGGTCTGTCGAGCCGCGCGTACTTGTCGATACCCATACGATTATACGGCAGGACGTCGATTTCATCCAGTCGCGGGAGGGACTTCGCGAAGGCGCCGATCTCGCCGATCGTCGCGGCGTCGTCATTGATTCCCGGGATGATCGGGACGCGAAGGATGATTGCGGACCCACGCTCGGAGAGGGCGCGAAGATTCTCGAGGATGAGCCGGTTCGAGACGCCGGTGAGCTCGCGGTGGCGCGCGTCGTCGAGGAGCTTGAGATCGTAGAGAAAGAGATCGACGTCGCCGCGAATCCCGTCCATGACCTCCCACGGCGCGTAGCCGCACGTGTCGAGCGCCGTGTCAATGCCGGCGGCCCGGCACGCGGCGAGCAGCGCCCCGAGGAACTCGGGCTGCGCGAGAGGCTCCCCTCCCGAGAAGGTCGCTCCTCCCCCCGACTCTTCGTAGAACGGCCGGTCGCGTTCGATCTCGGCCATCGTCTCCTCCACCGACATCTCCCGCCCGACGCGCTCGCGGGCCTCCGCGTAGCAGACGAGCGCGCAGTCCCCGCATGCGACGCAGGCCGCGCGCTCGGTGACGGACCCCGTCTCGCTCCAGACGATCGCGCCGTGGACGCACGCCGCGACACAGGCCCTGCAGCCGATGCAGCGCCCCTCGCGAAAAATCATCTCGGTGGCGATCGTTTGGCTCTCGGGGTTATGGCACCAGCGGCAGGCGAGCGGGCAGCCCTTGAAGAAAACGGTCGTGCGGATGCCGGGGCCGTCGTGAATCGCGTAGCGCTTGATGTCGAATACGACTCCCGTGATCAAGGGGCTCCCCACCAGGTCTTCGCGAACTTCTCGAGGTTCGAATAGTCGTTCTCCCACGTCGTGTACATGACGCCGAGGGCGCCGGGCGCGCCGCCGGTGGCATTCATTAATATAGTGAAATTCTTCTTCACGTCCTCGTCATAGTACGCGGCGAGCATGCAGCGGTTGCCGAGCCCCTCGAAGAACGTGAGGCCCTTTCCGGTGAGCTCGGGCGTCCCCCACTTCATGACCACCACGCGCGGGTCGAGCCCGTCCCATGAGTGGGCGATCGTGTTGTTCACGAGATAGTAGCCGGCGCGCGCATTGTGGTTTGGATCGTACATGTCCGACCAGACGTAGACCGGCTTGCCGCCGCCTTCGCGGCTCGCGATCTCGTAGCATTGCCTGATGTTGTACGCGAAGAGCTGCCCCGAGGTGCGGAAGGCCTTCGTCTCGAGCGGCTCCCAGCCCGCGCAGCGAATCTCGTCGTGCGACATGAAGTAGCCGTCGGGCGAGAGCGCCTCCTTGGCCCTTCTCACCTCCTCGGCGCAGAGATCGAAGATCGCCGGATCGTCGAGGGTGGCGGCCACCTGGTTGCCGTAGAAGATCGCCGTGTGGAAACACGAGAGCCTGACCCGCTCGCCTTCCTTGATGCGCGAGCCCGCGGGCACGGTGATCGCGGGCGGCTCGTGCCGCGTGTCGAAGGTGCCGGGCCAGATGGACACGCCGAGGCGCGGATCGACCACGCGATTGAAGTCTTTTCCCTCCTCATAGACGGTGCCGTCGGCGGCGACGATGGTGAGGGGGAGCGCCGGGCGGCGAAGAAGATTGAGGGTCGGCACCGTCTCGATGCGCAGGTCGTCCCACCAGATCCTCCCGCCTTTGCATCCCCACACCCCGAAGCCGATCATGACGCTCGTGTTGGCGAGGCTGTTGAAACAGACCTCTTGCTCGATCCAATCGGTCGTGAGGTCTTTCGCGCCCGAGATCGGTTTCAGGTCCGATCCGCTCGGCACGACGACGTCCTGGTATTGGAGCGGGAAATTGTTGTCGAGGGCGATGATCTGGAGAATGTCGGCGCTGAGGTGCTCGGTCTTCATCCAGACTCTGATGCGGTACTGCTGCCACGGGCGCACGGCGACGCGCTGGAAGACGCGGCCGAGGCCGTGCTTGTCCGCGGCGCGCACTCCCTCGAACCGGATCGAGGCGTTTCCGTCCTTGTGGACGAGGGTGTCGATGAAGGAGGCCTTCCCTGGGTTGTCCTGGAGATCGAAGCCGACCACGCGGTCGCCTCGATGCTCGTGGAATGAGCCGTTCGCGACCACGGCGGCTTGCTCCACGACGAGCGTGTCGCCGAGCCGGCGAAGCTCGGCGCCTTTCACCGGCACGCCCGCGGCGAGGTTCGGATCGTTGGCGAGGAAGCCCTCGGCGTAGCCGAACGGGAAGACGCAGACGACGAGCTCGAGCCCGAGATCCTTCGTCATGGCGCGAAGCCTCCCCGCGTTCGCCTTCCAGCCGGCCGCCTCGGGGAGCTTCCACCACGAGAGCGTTTTCACGTCGGAGAATAGCACGCCGTTGTAGCCGGCCGCGCTCGAGCGCCGCAGCAGCGCTTCGATCTTCGGCATGTTCTCATCGAGGACGAGATTTGCGGAGAGGTAGAGCCAGCGCTTCTCCCAGTTCCGCGGGGCGTGGGCCGCGCCCGCGGGCTGCGCCTGAGCCGCGGCGCCCGGGCCCGCGAGGGTGCTCGAGTGGGCCCCCTCGGCCGGCGCGAGCGCGAGCAGTGAGAGCGACAAGAGACAGAGGACGAATGTTTTCTTGAACATAGCGAGCCGCCTCCGTGCAATGAGTTCGATCCCTAGACCGCCACTTTGCAGACGAGCCCCTTGAGGTAGCTCGCCTCGGGGAAGCTGAGCCCCGTAGGATGATCGGCGGCCTGCGAAAGCCGCCGGATGATGCGGGCCTCGCGCCCCGCGTCGAGCGCCGCGTCCGCCACGATCTTCTGGAAGAGCTCCGGGCTCATGAGCCCCGAGCAAGAGAAGGTGAATAGCACTCCCCCGCGCCGGAGGAGCTTGAAGGCGAGGAGGTTGATATCTTTGTAGCCGCGGCTCGCGCGGGTGAGCTGGCTCGTCGATTCGACGAACTTCGGCGGATCGAGGATGACGAGATCGAAACGGCGCTCGGCGTCGCGCCACTCGCGCAGCACGGCGAAGGCGTCCCCGGCGACGTACTCGACCTTCGATTGGTCGAGGCCGTTCAGGTCGAAGTTGCGGCGGGCGAGGTCGAGGACCTGCGCGGAGGAGTCGAGGTTCGTCACGCGGGCCGCCCGGGCCTTGAGCGCCGCGACCCCGAAGCCCCCCGTATAGGAGAAGCAGTTGAGCACCTCGGCTTCGGCCGCGTATTCGGGCATAAGCGCCCTGTTCTCCCGCTGGTCGAGGTAGAAGCCGGTCTTGTGCCCGCGCTTGAGGTCGACGAGAAAGCGGCACGGCCCTTCCCTGATCTCGAGGAGATCGGGCGGCTCGCCCCCCGCGAGGACGCCGCTGCGCTTCTCGAGACCCTCCTTCTCGCGCACGTCGACGTCGGATCGCTCGTACATGCCCGCGGGGGCAAGCGTGCGCTCGAGCTCGGAGACAAGGGCCTTTCGCCAATACTCGGCCCCCGTGGTGAGTAGTTGAATGACGAGGAATTCCGCGTAGCGATCGACGATGATCCCGGGCAGGCCGTCCGATTCGGCGTTCACGAGGCGGAGCGCCGACTGGGCGCCTTCATCGGCCGGATGCGGGCGGTCGAAGCTCGCCGCGGAGCCGAGCAGCCCTCGCGACTCGAGCGCGATTCCGAGGCGCGCGCGGAAGAACTCGGGCCCGATCTCCTCGGCGGCGTTGAAGGTCCAGACGCGGACCGTTATCTGGGACCGGGGCGAGTACGATCCGCGGGCGAGCCACTCCCCCGCGGCGCTTTTGATCTCGACCGTTTCGCCGCTCTTCGGGTCGCCCTCGACCCGCGCGATGGCGCCCGAGAATATCCACGGGTGCCGCCGCCGGAGCGATTTCTCGCGACCCTCTCTCAGGATGATCGATTTCATTTTCCCAGGAGGTCGTTCCGCTTGGCGATGAGCTGGGCGATCGGAATGTCCGGAGGCGAGAGGTTGTAGCTCGCAAGCTCCCCCGGGCTCACCCATTCGACCCGATCGTGGGCCGTCGGGGTGATCTCGCCGCCGGTGATCCTCGCCCCGAGGGCAACGAGCTTGAGGTAGCCGCGCGCGTCCTGAGTGATACTCTCCGCGATCGTCTCGCCGATCTCGGCGCTCACGCCGAGCTCCTCTTTGAGCTCGCGCTCGAGGCACTGCTGGAGGGTTTCGCCCGGCTCGACGACGCCCCCGGGGAACTCCCAGAAGCCCTCGCCCGTATCGCCTGGTTTTCTCCGGGCGATGAGGATCTTGCCTTTCGAGATGATGATTGCCGCGGTCACGAGCCTCATGAATACCATCCTATCCTAATCGCACCCACGATGAAACGCCTATATCCGGCCGCCGCTACTTGATGCCCTTGAGCGCTTGCAGGACCTCCGCGGCGATCTGCCTCTGAAACGCCGCCTTCTTCGCCTTGTCGGGATTCGTCGCGAGGAAGCTCGCGGTCCGGTCGAAGATCTCGCGCTCTTTCTTGAGGAGGGCGGGAAGCCAGCCCGTGCCGGCCCGGTTCTCGAGCTTCGCGAGGTCGAGGTACTCGATGCGCTCGTCGTCCTTGTAGGGCCTCATCGCGCCCTTGAGACGCATGCACTCCCGGTTGATCGGCGCCCCGCCCGCGCCCGCTTCCGCCGAGGCGGCGCGCGCCGCGCCGAGCTCCGGCGGTACCTCGCCCGTCTCGACCCAGAGCGGCACGGCGATCCCGGTGACCGGCTCGCCGAGGACCACCCACATGATCGCGTCCTTCGGCTTTTGCGCCTCACCGACCCCTTCGATCGCGACGGCCGCCGCGGTCGAGCCGCGGTCGATCGTCTGCTGCGTATATATGAGGTAGCGCGCGTCCTCGGGGAGATTCTCCATGATGAACGTCTCCGGCCTTGCGAGGAGCGGGTTGTCGAGGTCCCGGGCGAAGGTCTCGAGCACCTCGTCGATCGAATACTTCCCGTCGTTGTCCTGCTTGAAAAGCTCCTGGAGCCTCTCGAAGCGGACGTAGCCGCGCCCCTTGTCCTTCTCCCCGCTGCGGGAGAAGTTCGTGATGAGGAGATATTTCTCGGGCGAATCCGCTGCATCCAACCGCTTGTATCCCTCGTTGTGCACCTCGAGCACGGCGGCGCCTCCCGACGCGTCGATGATCCCGAAGTTCGCCTGGCTCCCGAGCGCGCGTCCTGTGTTCTCCTTGATGTAGCGCTCGAAATCGCCGACCGTCGCGCAGAGCCGCAGCGCATCGGCCATGATGATGCCCTCGAGGTCCTCGGCCTCTCCCGATTTCTTCGGGAGGTTGTACGCGACCGTGTTCATGATGGCGAATCCGGCCGAGTTCAGCCCGACCCAGACGCGCCGGCCCGACGCGTCGTCGGCGTCGACGAGGCCGAGATAAGAGTAGGGGGTCTCGTTCACGTAGACGACCGCGTTCGAGAGGTGGTCGGTGTCCCTGTTCTTCCAGAGAATCGGGCGCCCGTCGACGCTCGCGGCGCCCGTGATGATCGCGGTGCTGCATTCATCGGCGAGGGCGCTCCCAAAGGCGAAGGCGAGGATCAAGAGGGGCAGGAAGGCCGCTCGGCCCGCCGCATTTCGTTTAGTAATAATTGATTGCACCTTATTAAACCTCCATTAGTAGCCGTACGGCTTATTATACTTTATTGGCGAAGGTTTAATAAGGCAAAATTCCCGATCATTTGAGGCGCCTGAGCAGGCCGTCTATCCGCTCGCCACGCTTCAACGCGGACGACGGGCCGTTCTATTCCAGCACCTTTGCGTACAGGTAGCAGTCGTAGAAGATGCCTTTCGCGAAGAGCCGCCGGCGCAGGCGCCCCTCCATCATGTATCCGCACTTGACGGCGACCGTCGCCGATCTCGCGTTCGGCGTCGCGATGAGGATCTCGAGCCTCACGACATTGAGCTTCTGAAAGGCGAATGATTCGATGAGCTTGAGTGCCCGGGGCGCGATGCCGCGCCCCCAGTGCGCCTCGTCCACGAAGTAGCCGATCTCCCCGACGTAGGGGTAGCCCGAGTGGAGCCTGACCCCGATCGCGCCGACGAGCGTGCCGTCACGGAGGATCGAGAAATTGTATTCGATTCGCTTGCGCCGCTTCTCCCGATTGAGGCGCAGGAACTTCTTCTCCTCCTCGACGGTTTTGATCGAGACGGGTATGTAGGTGAAGTTCGGATTTCCGACGATCTCGAAGAAGCGCTTGGCATCGGAGACGCGCTGGGGCCGGATTGTCACCTCGCCGGGCATGATGACCTTTCCTTGTACCTATTTGGAACCGGGCGTCAACCCGGCGAAGAAGAGGGGCCAGAAAGGATCGGTTTCCGGCTCCGTGAGCGGCTCGATCTTTCCGCCGCTTCGGATCGCGCTCGTCTTTGAGCGGGAATCGAAGTAGCCGAGGATGTGTCCCTGAATGCCGACCTTTGCCCATGCGCGAAGGACGCCTTGGACGGCCTCTGACGCCACCGCGGCGAGAAGAGTCCCTTCACTGATCGCGCGCCACGGATCGAAGCCGAGCGCCTCGGCGAGAGCCGCGATGTCGTCGGGCACCGGCGCCGTGTCGAGATCGGCGTGAACCTTGAGCCCCGAGGCGTCCGCCATTTCCCAGAGGCCGCCGAGCACCCCTCCCTCGGTCGCGTCGTGCATCGCGTGGACTCCGTTCTCGTGGGCGTCGGCTCTCGAGCGCGTCGATCCCGCGTCGAAGGCGGTCAGGGCGTCGGCGACGACCGTGATCTCGGAGGTGCGCGCGCAGAGCTTATCCAGCATCGCCGGCGCGATGCGCCCGGTGAGCCTTTCGCGATAGAGGATGGCCAGGAGCGCGGAGGCCTCGATCGCGGGGCCCTTCGTCATGAGGAGCACGTCGCCCTCGCGGGCGCCTCCGGGCGAGATCCACTCTCCGGCCTCCCCGAAGCCCCAGACGGTCACGCCGCCCACCGTCGGGATGGTGACGGCTCCGTACCAGCCCGTGTGCCCGCCGACGATCGCGATCCCGAGCGCCTTCGCCGTCTTCGATATGGATCGAATGATGAGCCTCGCGTCGGATTCGGGGGAGCCGGGTGGGAGAAGGAGCGTGTACGTCATGGCTGTCGGCTTGACGCCCGTGACCGCGACGTCGCTCGCCCCGATGTGCACGGTGAATTCCCCCATGATCTCGAGGGGAAGCCCGGGCGCCGGGAATATCGGATCCTCCGCGACGACCATGACGCGCCCGCCGCCGATGTCGATGACGGCGGCGTCGAGCCCCGGCCCCGGCCCGACGAGCGTCGAGGGCGAGGGGGCTCCGAGGTTCCCCCTGATGAGCTTCTTAAGCCTACTCGGGCTCGGTTTTCCGATGCGATCATGAGCCATGCGGTTTTTGCATCCCTTTCATGCGCCTTTGTCTCGTGGTTTGCTGCGCTGCCACATTCTACCATAACGCCATAGGTCAAGGGCCTCAAAAAGCCCTTTTGCGGGACGGCGCAATCGGGTATAATATGAGAGCCCC
>JBGPBA010000024.1:0-8575 GCA_041481005.1 Candidatus Krumholzibacteriia bacterium
GCAGCCATTGCGCTCGTCGGTGCATCGACCGCGCACGCGGCGCCGCTCTCGACTTCTTTCACGCTCACCGTCTACGAGCAAACGGGATCCATTGATGCGCACACGTTCCAATCCAGCGATCAGCGACTCTATTCCAGAAGAGCGTGTGAGCCGGGGCCGGTCGATCTCGGCTACTGCGGGTTCGATTTCGGAACGGGCGGGTGCGAGTACTACGACCTCTTCTTCAGCGACGCGTCGGGGAATGTCCTGTCTTTGAGCCCGGGCGATCCGCTGCCCTACCCGGTCTACCTCACGATCATCTGCATGGACCTGGACTGCAACGACGGGCTTCCTCACCCGGCGCCGAACTGGGGGGGCGCCGGCAACAATCTCGACGCGGTGAAGCTCGCATTTCCCGACTCGGTCTACTGGGCAACTCAGGTCATGCAGGCGCAGTACGGTCTCTGCGACGAGCCGTTCTCGGCGAAGACGAGCAATTTCGCCGATGCCGTGCTCGGACCCCAAGACGCCGGGATCACGAAAATGGGCTGTGGTCTTTCAACGCTCACGGTGCGACTTGCAGGCGCCGAGCCCGCTCCGCCGGCCGGCGGCCCGGCGATCACCTCCATTCGTGACGTCGGGAATGACCAGGGGGGCATGGTGCGCCTCAAGTGGCGCGCGTCCTCCTACGACTCCGTGGGAAGTCAAAAGCCCATCACGGCGTATGCGATCTGGCGGCGCATCGACGCCAATCTCCTCGCCTCGGGCGCCCCGCTCCTTATGTACCCGCCCGGCGAGTGGGATTACGTGATCTCCGTCCCGGCTTGCTGCGAGAGGACGTACTCGACGCTCGTGCCGACGCTCGCCGACTCGACGATCGCAGCCGGCATGCACTACTCGGTTTTCTTCGTTCGGGCGCTCACCGCCGCTCCGGGGGACTATCTCGACTCGCCGGTGGACAGCGGGTATTCGGTCGACAACCTCGCGCCGGGACGGCCGGCGGGGATGCGGGGAGCACAGGTCGCAACCGGGCTGAAAATTACCTGGGCGCCATCGACCGATCCTGACTTCTCGCACTATGTTCTCTCAAGGGGCACGAAGGCGGACGATCCCGCCGCGGATGTCCTCGCGACGCTCACCGGGACGTCCTACGTCGACGAGACGTGGACCCCGCAGGGCAATATCTACTACTACATGCTTTCCGCCGTGGATTGGAGCGGCAACTTCGGTGCGTGCGCGCTTCTCGCACCCGAGGAAAATGTCGCGACGCTGCTCGAGAGCTTTTGCCTCAAGGCGACCGGCTCCGGGATCGAGCTCACATGGCGGCTTTCCCAATGCGATGAGAATCGGACATTTATTATCCTTCGCGCCGAGGCGCCGAGCGGGGAGTTCGCCGAGTTGCCCATGGCGCAGTTGTCGCGGGATGGACTCAACTTCGTGTATCGCGACACCGAGTGCGAGCCCGGCACTGCGTACAGGTACCGAGTCGAGTATTCGGATGGGTCGGAGAGATTGGAGCTCTTCGAGACGGAGCGGATTGCCGCGCCCGCCATGCCGCTTACGTTGTATCAGAACCAGCCGAACCCGTTCAATCCGTCGACGACGATACGGTACTTCCTGCCCGAGAGAACGCGCGCGCTGCTCGAAATCTATGATGTGTCGGGGCGGCTCGTCGCCCGGCTCGTCAACGATGAACAGGAGCGCGGCAACAAGTTCGTTCGCTGGGACGGCCGCGGCATGCACGGGGATGCCGTCAGCTCAGGCGTGTATTACTACCGCCTTCAAGCGGGGAAGGAAGTTATCTCCCACAAGATGGTGTTGCTCAAGTAGCGATCGGCACGCTACCTCATGAGCGCCATTTTCTTCGTTTGCTCGAAGCTCCCGGCGATGAGCCTGTAGAAATATATCCCGCTTGCCACTGCGCGGCCGTTCGAGTCGCGGCCGTCCCTGTTCTTCAACCCGGGGATCCGGCCGTTCGCCCCCGATTTTCGACCGAATCCTGTCTAATCCTTGTCGCCGGCGCTCGTACGCATAAGATTCACCCAATACTTTGCATATCAATCCGCACGCATAGAGGAAGGAACGTATGAAATTCTTTCTTGGTCTGGACGTGGGAACGGTAAGCGCGAAGTGGGCGCTCATCGGGCCACGGGATCGCATCGAGGCGCTCTCGGCGAATGGGGCAGGTCCTATCGCCGAGGTCTATCCATTTCCTGATGATCCCGCGCAAGCGATTGCCGTGTCGAGCTACCGCCGCATCCAGGGGCGGCCTCTCGAGGCCGCGGCCAAGCTTCTGAATGAGCTCTTCGAACACGTGCGCCCCGATGAGTTAGGCGGCGCCACCGTCACCGGCTCGGCGGCGAAACTCGTCGGCGCCTCACTCGGTCTCCCCGCAGAGAACGAGTTCAAGGCCGCGGCGCTCGGGGTCGGGTCGCTCTACAAAGACGTCCGGAACATCTTCGAGATGGGCGGAGAGAACTCCAAGTTCATCCATATTTCAAATGAGAACGGGCGGATCGGTATCGTCGACTACCAGACAAACGGCGATTGCGCCGCGGGCACGGGCTCCTTCATGGACCAGCAGTCGACGCGGCTGCGCTTCCAGATAGAGGACGTGGGCGACATCGTGTTCGCCGCCGAGCGCACCCCGAAGATCGCGGGCCGCTGCAGCGTTTTCGCCAAATCAGACATGATCCACGCGCAGCAGAAAGGCTACAAGCCGGACGAGGTGCTGAAGGGGCTCTGCGAATCGGTCGCCCGTAATTTCAAGAGCAACATCGCGCGGGGGAAGTCCGTTCACGGGAAGACCGCGTTCATCGGCGGCGTGGCGCTCAACAAGGGGGTGGCGAGCTCGCTCAGGCATATCTTCGAGCTCGACGAAAAGGATTTCTTCGTGCCGCGCGAGTGCGTCTACCTCGCCGCGATCGGCGCGGCTTTCGTATCCTCGAGTAAGGCGAGTGAACTCGATCCGCGCTCTCTCGGGGAGCGCCTGTCCCGCTTCGGCGCCCAGGCCGCATTCGAGTTTCCTTCCCTGAAGCGCCTCACGCGCGATCGCGTTCGGTTTCTCCGCGACCGTGTCGACCGCTACTCGTTCGAGGGGCGCGCGCTCCCCGTCGACGCCTACCTCGGGATCGACATCGGCTCGGTGAGCACGAACCTCACCCTTATCGACGACGAAGGGCTCGTGATCAAGGAGATCTACCTGCGAACGCAGGCGCGGCCGATCGAGATCGTTCACCAGGGGCTCCAGGAGATCGAGCGCGAAGTGGGCGACAAGGTCCGCATCCGCGGCGTCGGGACGACCGGCTCGGGGCGCGAGCTCATCGGCGAGCTCATCGGCGCCGACACGATCGTCGACGAGATCACCGCCCACAAGACGGGCGCCTCCTTCATCGGCGACCGCATGATCGGCAAAAAGGTCGACACGATATTCGAGATCGGCGGGCAGGACGCGAAATTCATCAGCATCTCGGACGGCATCGTCGTCGACTTCACGATGAACGAGGCGTGCGCCGCGGGCACGGGCTCCTTCCTCGAGGAGCAGGCTGAGAAGCTCGACGTGAACATCATGAACGAGTTCGCGGATCGCGCGTTCTCGAGCGAGCGTCCGCTGCGCCTCGGCGAGCGATGCACCGTCTACATGGAGCAGGACGTCTCCGCCTACCAGAAGAAGGGCGCCGAGAAGAACGACATCATCGCGGGCCTCGCATACTCCGTCGTTCAGAACTATCTCAACCGCGTCGTTCGCGGCCGGAAGATCGGCAAGGTCATTTTCTTCCAGGGCGGGACTGCATACAATGACGCAGTCGCCGCGGCGTTCAGCGAGGTCCTCGGCCAGGAGATCATCGTGCCGCCGTACAACGGCGTCATCGGCGCCATCGGCGCCTCGCTCCTCGTTCGCGAGAAGGTGCAAGCGCTCGGCCTCGAGACGACCTTTCGGGGCTACGACCTCACCGCGATCGACTACAAGCTCCGCGAGTTCACCTGCCAGGGCTGCACGAACTACTGCGACATCCAGGAGTTCAACGTCATGGGGAACAAGACCTACTGGGGCGACAAGTGCAGCGACCGCTACCGCAAGCGCGCGAAGGTGCCGAAGAAGCCTGTCGTCCCCGATCTGATGAAGTTCTACAACGAGCTCCTTGAACGGGATTATATTCCGACCGTCGAGAAAAAGCTCGGGGTGAGCATCGATACCTCTCCGCAGCGCCACCGGCGGGGCCCGGGCGAAGACGCCGCGGCCGTGGGCCTCGGGCGCCCGAACGAGCGCGATGGCGCCGAAGCACAATTCGGGCGCAAGCCCCGCGTCGGCGTCGCCCGCTCGATGTACTTCTACGATCGGCACCCGTTCTGGGGCACCTACCTTCGGGCGCTCGGGATGGAGGTCGTCTTGAGCCCCAAGACGAACAAGAAGATCGCGCATCAGGGGATCGAGGCCGCCGTCGCCGAGCCGTGCTTCCCGATTCAGGTCGCGCACGGACATTTCGCCGCGCTCCTCGATGAGAAGGTCGACGGCATTCTCGTGCCGAACGCGATCGACGGCGAGACCGACAGCCCCGAGGTCAAGTCCTACATGTGCCCGTGGGGGCAGACCCTCGCCTTTGTCCTCAAGGCGGCGCCGATAGCCGAAGGTAAAGAGGCCGCCATCTGGTCACCGCTCGTCCACTTCCGCGAAGGGGAGCGTTTCGTCGAGCGAGAGCTGTGGCTCTTCGCCCGCCCCTTCGGCGTGAGCCGCTCGCGCCACCGCCTCGCCGTCCGCGCGGGGCTCGCCGCGCAGGACATCTTCCGCGAGGAGCTCGAAGCGGCGGGCCGCGAAGCCCTCGACATCCTCGACAAAGCCGGCGAGGTCGGCATCATCATCGTCGGCCGCCCGTACAACGTCATGGATAAGGAAGCGAACCTCGACGTGCCGGGGAAGCTCCGCGATTTCTACGGCATGAACGTCATCCCGATCTTTTTCCTCGACCTCGAGGGGATCGGCATCCGCGACATCAACAGCAACATGTTCTGGAATTTCGGGAGGAAGATTCTCCAGACGGCGCGGCTCTCCTCGCAGCAGGAACGCCTCCACCTCATCTACATTACGAATTTCAAATGCGGGCCCGACTCCTACGTCAAGCACTACACGGCGCGCGCCGCCGTTCGCCCGTACCTCACGCTCCAGTTCGACGGGCACAGCAACGACGCCGGCGTCATGACCCGCTGCGAAGCATACCTCGACAGCAAAGGAGTTCTCAGATGGTGGTTACAGAAGGGAGAGGGCTCAAAGGGCGCACCCTCTACATCCCCCGCATGTCCGACGAAGGGGCGCGAGCCTTTGCCGCGGCCTTCCGCTATCTCGGAATAGACGCGCGGATGGTCCCCGAGGGGGACGCGCGGACGTACGAGCTCGCGGGGCCCTTCACGTCGGGCGACGAGTGCCTGCCGGCGCGCGTCACGATCGGCGATTTTCTCAAGGTGACGCAGGAGCCCGATTTCGATCCGGCGAAAACGGCCTTCTTCATGCCGACGGCGAGCGGGCCGTGCCGGTTCGGCCAGTACACGCCCTTCACGCAGCAGGTCATGGCGGAGCTCGGCTGGGACGACGTGCTCGTCGTCTCGCCGACGAGCGCCGACGGCTACTCGAGCCTCGGCGAATACGCCGGAGCCATCATGCGGCTCGGCTGGTGGGGGCTCGTCGGGAGCGACGCGCTGAGAAAGATGCTCCACCTCTATCGCCCGCACGAGCTCGAAAGGGGCGCCGCGGATCGCGCCTGCAATCGGGCGCTCGATATTTTCTGCGACGAGCTCGCCGACCCGTCCGTTCCGCTGGGCTCGAAGAAGATCGATCGCCTCGCGGGCGCCCTTGCCGCGGGACGCGACCTCTTCCGCGCCGTGCCCGTCGATTTCTCGCGCGAGACGATGCTCATCGGCGTCGTCGGCGAGATCTTCTGCCGCCTCAGCACCTTCAGCAACGAGGACCTCATTCGCCGCCTCGAGACCTTCGGGGCGCAGGCCTGGCTCTCGGACGTCTCCGAGTGGATCTGGTACACGAATTTCGAACAGGAGAAGAACCTGAAGATGCACGACAAGACGTGGAGCCTCGAGATGCTCAAGGTGAAGCTCAAGGAGCACTTCCAGCACGATCACGAGAAGCGGCTGCTCGCCCCTTTCAAGGAGGAGTTCGCGGGGCTCGAGGAGCCGCACGGCGTCATCGACGTCCTCGAGCGGAGCTACCGGTACCTTCCGTACGACGGCGCCCTCGGCGAGATGGTGCTCTCGGTCGGCAAGGCGATCTACCTGTACGAGAAGGGCGCCGACGGCATCATCGACATCAGCCCGTTCACCTGCATGAACGGGATCGTGTGCGAATCGATTTACCCGAAGGTGAGCCGCGACTGCGACGGTATCCCGATCAGGACTTTCTACTTCGACGGCTCGCAGACCGATCTCGAGAACGACCTCGGCATTTTCATGGAACTCGTTCATAATTATAACCGTAGAAAAACGAGAAGGCGCGTGCTGCGCCGCGCTGCGTAGCGTGGGCGAATCGCCCAGGGAATTGCACCCCGCGGCCGACCGCGCTACACTGCGGATACTCAGTGCTTCAGGTGACACGCCGAAACCAAGGGAGGTGGCAGATGCCCGCGCTTTCGAATCGCTTCATGCGAGGCGCCGCCGCGTGCGTCCTCGCACTCGTTCTCACCGCGCCGCTGGCGTTCGCCGGGCCCGCGCAGGCGGCGAGCCCGAAGGTGGCGCCGCCGAAGGCCCCGGTCAAGCTCGGAGCGACCGTCGACACGCTGCAGAACGGGCTCAAGGTGATCCTCATGGAGGACCACTCGGTGCCCGTCATCAGCCGGTGGACATTCTACCGGGTCGGGAGCCAGAACGAGCGGCCGGGCATCACCGGCATCTCCCATTTCATGGAGCACATGATGTTCAACGGCGCCGGCAAGTACGGCCCGAAGGAGTTCGACCGGATCCTCGAGTCGAACGGCGGCTACTCGAACGCTTTCACGAGCGAGGACATGACGGGATACTTCGAGGATTTCGCGAGCAGCATCCTCGATCTCTGCCTCGACCTCGACTCCGACCGGATGAAGTCGCTCGCGCTCGATCCGAAATACGTCACGTCCGAGCTCGACGTGGTCAAGGAGGAGCGGCGCCTTCGCACCGACAACTCGGTCGAGGGCACGATGTACGAGGAGCTCTACGCGCTCGCGTACAAGGCTCATCCCTACGGCTGGCCCGTCGTCGGGTGGATGTCCGACCTCGAGAAGATCACCCGCGAGGACGCCGTGAAGTATTATCAGACCTACTATTCGCCGAATAACGCCATTCTCATCATCGTCGGGGACTTCGACACGAAGAAGGCGCTCGAGCTCGTCCACAAATACTACGACGGCATCCCCCCGCACCCCTTGCCCGAGCGCGTTCGGACGGTGGAGCCCGAGCAGCTCGGCGAGCGCACGGCCGAAGTCCACAAGGCCGCCGAGACACCCCAGATCCTTGTCGGCTACCACATGCCCGACGTGAAATCCAAAGACATCTATGCGCTGGATGTGCTTCAGTACGTGCTCTCCGAGGGGCAGAGCTCCCGATTCTACAAGAAGCTCGTCCGTGACCTCGGCCTCGCCATCTACGCGGGCGCGAACGCGGACTGGCGCATCGCGCCGTCGCTTTTCACGATCGACGTTAAGATCAAGCCCGGCAAGTCGGCCGCCGAGTGCGAGAAGGTCGTCTACGACATGCTCGCCGACGTCGCGGCGAACGGCATCACGCCGGCCGAGCTCGCGAGGGCGCAGAACCAGATCGAGGCCAACTTCTGGCGCAGCATGCAGACGGTGAACGGCAAGGCGCGGAAGATCGGCACTTACGAGATCTACTTCGGCGATTTCAACGAGATCCTCAGGGTGCAGGATCGTTACCGCGCGGTGACGGCCGACGACGTGAAGCGCGTCGCGAAGGAGTATCTCGAGCAGAAGAACCGCGACGTCGTGACGCTCGTTCCGGAGGCGTAGGACGGAGGTTGGGTCACAGGATCGCATTTCGAGAGGAAGGCGATATGAAAAGGGTAATCCTCATTGCAGCAGCGGCGGCGCTCGTGCTCCTTCCCGGGTTCGCGCTCGCGGAGTCGGGCACGCTGAAGCTCCCCGCCTACAAGCAGTACGAACTGAAGAACGGCGCCAGGGTTTTCATCATGGAGACGCACGAGGTGCCGCTCGTGACGATGCGGCTTCTGCTGCCGGCGGGCTCGGCGATGGACGACCCGGCGAGCGAAGGCGTAGCCAATCTCACCGGGAGGCTTCTGCAGAAGGGGGCCATGGGGCTCACCGAAGATCAGATCTCGGAGATGATCGAGGACGTCGGCGGCAGGATCGACGTCAGCACGGGCCGCGACTATTCGGTCGTGAACGGCGATTTCCTCGCGAAGGACATGGGGCGGGCGCTCGGCATCATGGGGAAGATCGTCCTCTCACCCGACTTCCCGAAAGATGCCTTCGACCGTGAGAAGGGTCTCGTCGTCGCCGAGATCCAGGCGGACAAGGAGCAGCCGATGGCGGTCGCCTCGAAGGAGTTCGCGCGCGTTCTCCTTGGCGACCACCCCTACGCGCAC
>JBGPBA010000025.1:0-8437 GCA_041481005.1 Candidatus Krumholzibacteriia bacterium
CCTCGATCCGCTGAAAACGCCCATCACGTCGTACACGATCGGAATCGATTCGCCGGAGGTCATAGAGGCGAAGATCCGCGAGGCCCGGGAGTTCCCCGTCCTCAAGATCAAGATGGGCCTCGAGAACGATCGCGAGATTCTGGAGACGGTTCGGCGCCTCACCGACCGGCCTCTCCGGATCGACGCGAACGAGGGGTGGACGAAGGAAGAGGCGCTCGAGAAAATCAAGTGGCTCGAAGGACAAAACGTCGAGTTCGTCGAGCAGCCGCTCCCCGCGGCGCGGCTCGACGACACCTGTTGGCTCGCCGAGCGCGTCTCGATGCCGCTCTTCGCCGACGAGAGCGTTCATACGGCGGCCGACATCCCGAGACTGGCCGTCGCCTTCCAGGGGATCAACATCAAGCTCATGAAGTGCGGAGGGATTCGCGAGGCGCTGCGGATGATCCACGTCGCCCGAGCGTGCGGGATGAAGGTGATGCTCGGGTGCATGATCGAGAGCTCGATCGGCATCACGGCGGCGGCGCATATTTCACCGCTCGTCGACTACGCCGACCTCGACGGGAATATTCTCATACGAAACGATCCGGCCCTCGGCTCGACGACGGACAAGGGAAAGGTCGTGCTCCCGGGAGGACCGGGGCTCGGGGTGACGCTCCGCGAAGGCCCGTTCGCCCGCGAGCTCAGAGGTCCCCATTCTTGAGAGCGGCCTCTTCGATGAGTCTCTCGGCCTCGGCGAGAAGATCGCTCGAGGGCGTGATCGTTTTCACGACACCGGGCCTCGCGAAGTAAAGGGCTATCCCGCCGGCGCATTCTATGCCGAAGCTCTTCAGGGCGAGAGCGTAGACGCCCGCCTGCTGTCGATACGTTTCAATCCGGTCCGCGGGAATCTCCGCCGGCACCTCATCCGTCTTGTAATCGACGAGCGTCCAGCCCGCTTCATCCTCGAAGAGAAGATCGATCCTCCCTTCGACGTAGGCGCCCTTCGTCGAGACGCTGAATGGGACCTCGCGGTACACCCGCCGCGCGCGCGCGGCCCGCGCGATGAGATCGGAGCCGAGGGCATTGGCGGCGAGACGCCCGAGCTCGCGAGCCTCATCGGGGATTCCCAGGCTGGCGGCGACTGAAGCCGCGAGCTCCTCGACCGGCCGAGCGCCCGAGAGATCCGCGAGCTCCATGATGCGATGAAACGCTTCACCGAGGAGGAGGCTGCGACTGCGCGCTTTATCGCGCCGAGCCGTATCGAGGCTCGCGGCCTCCTCGCGATAGACCCCGCCGGGAACGCTCTCCTCGAGACCCGCCTCCGGCGACGGACCCGCCGCCTCGAATGACCGTGCCTCCCCGGGAGCCGGCGCCGCCGCGGCCGCGAGCATCGAAGGCGCAAGCGAGACGGGAGCTCTGCGAGCGCGCGCGAGGAGCGCGGACCTCTCGGCGATCCAAATCTTTCGATCCTCGGCGGCGCTGCGCGCCTCGCCCGGCGAAGCCTCCTTGAATCGGACGAACGGCCGCGATTCGCCGCGCAGGGCCGGAAGCTCGGAGAGGCTCCAGAGGGCGACGTTCTCCCTTCCCGCCGGGCTCGCTCCCCCGCGCTCGAGATCCGCCTCACGCGCATCGGCGCTGGCGCAGAGGTGGCGCCTGATGAGATCGAAATAGGTATTGGCTTTCGGTGTCTTTGGGATGACGAGAAGATCCCCCGCCCTCGTCGCCGCGACGTAGAGGAGACGGACCGTCTCCGCCGCGTCGCGCGCTCGTTCCCTCTCGAGAAGGGCCGCGTAATCGCTCGTCTCGAGGAGCCCGAGCTTGAGCACCAGGCGCGAGCCCCCTTCCACGAAGAGCCGCGAGGAGCTTCTCTTGCTCTGGATCAGATTCGCGAGTATGACAACGGGGAACTGAAGCCCCTTCGCCTTGTGAACGGTGAGGAGCCTCACCGCTTGCGACTGCTCCTCGACGATGGGCGACTCTCCCTCGGAGGAGGCGAGCGTCTCCTGATCCCGGAACCACCGGGCGAATCGACGGAACGAGTGAAACTTCGCTTCGAAGTCGCGCGCGCTCAAGATCGCCTTCCTGACGTTCGAGACGCGCTGGTCGCCGTGGGGCCTGAGAAGCGAGAGCTCGAGATACTTCGTGCGCCTGAGAAGCTCGAGGATCGTGCCGGACGGGCCGAGCTCGTTCCGTTTGAGATGGAGCTCCGCAAGAAGCGAGAGCGCTTCGGCGAGGCCCGGTAATCGCTCGAGAGCCTCCGCTCCCGGATCGAGGTAATCGAGCCTCCCGCCCGCTCTCTTGAAGAGGAAGAGCTCCTCGTCGCTCGCGCCGAAGATCGGCGACCGGAGCGCCGCGAGGAGCGCCAGTCCGTCGTACGGGTCCTCGATGCTCCAAACCGCCGACGCAAGGTCACGAACTTCCTCGCGCGTGTAGTAGAGCTTCCCGCCCTCGACGATATAGGGGATGTTCTCGGCACGGAGCGGCTCTTCGTAGTAGTCGATTCCCGTCGTGCCGGGGTAGATGACGGCGATGTCGCCGTAGCCGAGCGAACGCGTCTCTTTGGTGGCCGGATCACGCACGGTCATCCCGCTCTCCATGAGCTGAAGGATGACGCGCGCGATCGCCTCCCCCTCGACCCTCCGGACGTCACCGGCCTTCGAGTCCTCGGGGGCGAGCTCGAGGTCGAGACAGACGACGGGGCGTCCCTCTGCCGTTCTGAACGCGTGGATGCTCTCGTATCGCGGCTGGAATCTCCCTTCCGCGGACGGCTGCATGATCTCGGAGAATGTCTCGTTCACCCAGTCGACGATGCCCGGCACCGACCGGAAGTTCTGCGTGATCGAGAGACGCTCGCCGCTCGCGGCCACCCGCTCCTTGACGAGCTCGTAGATCTCGACGTCCGCCTTCCGAAAGCGATAGATGCTCTGCTTCGGGTCGCCGACGATGAAGAGCTTGCCCGGCTCGGGCTCCATGCCGTCGCGGCGCCCCGGCGCGCCCGAAAGGAGGTAGACGATCTCGGCCTGCACGGGATCGGTGTCCTGAAACTCGTCGACGAGGATGAAACGATAACGGTCCCTGAGGGCGTCGAGGACGGCCGGGTCCGCGCAGAGCATTCGCGTGTTTATGAGGAGATCGTCGAAATCGAGGATGCCGACTTCGGCCTTTCTGCGCTCGACGAACGCGAGAAACGCCGCCGAGAAACGCTCGAGCCGCTCCCGAAGGTCGTCGGAGATTCTCTCCCGCTCCTTCGCCTGGAGCTCGCCGAGCTCCCTGAAAACGGCCTTCTGCTCGGCGCACGCCTCGGCGGGACGCCAGTTCCCTTTACTGCCCTTGGTTCCTTTCGGCACGGGAAACGTGAGGAGGAGGTACTCGACGTCGTCGTCCCGGAGAAGTTCGAGAGCTTCCATGTCGGCGACGAATCCCTCGATGCTGCGGCTGCCGAGGTCGTCCGAATTCACGCAGTGCTCGCGGGCCAGCGTCGAGAGTCTCTCGACGGCCGCCGCGAAGGAATCCCTGAGAGCCGCGAGGCCCGCGATCCCGCCGTCGGCGCGGTTCGCCGGCGACGGGCCCCGCGCCCGCGCCGCGCCGCCGGCGCCTTCGGCGGACGAGGGAGAGTCCGAGCTCTCGGCGACTCCCCCGGGCGCTCCCTTCCCCGCATCGAAGATATGCTCGCAGCAGCGCTCGGCCCGGTGCGCGGAGAGGGCGTTCACGATCAACCGGAGATCATCGATCGATCCGCCGAGCGAGATGAAACGCCTCAGCACCTCGCCCCACTCGCCGGCTCCCCGCAGAAGGAAATCGTCCCAGCATTCGTCGAAGAAAAGTTCGCTCTCGAGAGCGTCGAGTTGGGTGAAATTGGGATCCACCCCGGCCTCGACCGGGTGCTCCCTGAGAATCGTCGCCGCGAAGGAGTGGATCGTCGAGATCGGGGCGCGCTCGAGCTCGTCGAAGGCGGCGTCGAGATTCTCCCGAGCGCGCGCGGCAAGCCCGTGTTCCGCGAGGCGCTCCATGATGCGAGTTCTGAGCCGCACCTTCATTTCGCCCGCGGCCTTCTCGGTGAAGGTGATCGCCACGATCTGGCTGCACGCAGCCTTTCCGCTCATGACGATCGAGAGGAAACGATCGACGAGGAGACTCGTCTTGCCGGTGCCCGCTCCCGCCTCCATGCACAGGGACGTCTCGAGATCGGAGGCGGCCCGGTCCCTCGCCGCGCGATCGACGAGCGGCTTCTCATTACCCTTCATCATCCGCCTCCGGCTTCTTCATCTCGACAAATTCCCGCGCGCGCGGGTCCTCCGCCGCCTTGAGGGCGAAAAGCCGCGGCATTCCCGCCGGACAGGCCGCCTTCACCGCGCAGTTTCTGCAGCCTTGGTCGTCGGCCGGCGCGAAGAAGATCCCACGCTCGATTCCCTTCGTGATCGTCGCCATGATCTTCGCGAACTTCCCGGCGCTCTCCGGCCAGCGGGACCCCGAGAAGAGCACGACGTCTTTCTTCGATCCCGTTCCGACGCGCCGATAGCAGGCTTCCCCCGCCTCGATCGGGCGGCCGAGCATCGCCGCCGCCGCCATGAGATAGATGGGGAGCTGAAGCGCCGTCCCGCCCGCGAGGTCTTGCTCCCCGCCGCGGAGCGTTCCCGTCTTGTAATCAATCACCCGGAACCGCTCGCCCTCGCCGAGGTCGATCCGGTCTATCCTTCCGTAGAAGCGGATCGTCCTGCCGCCGCATTCGTATGGAACGTCGGCCCGATCGGCACCCCTCCCGAACGACCGCTCGAAATACGCGGGCACGAAATCTTCCTGGTCCGATCGCTCCTCCTCGAGGAGGAGCCGAATCGATTCCTGCGCGAGCCGCTTCTCCATTTCCCAGAACACGGGCGGCCCCACCGGCTCCGTCTTCGGAACGTCCTCGAGAAATCTCGCCGCGACCTCTTCCGCGACCCCGAGCACCTGCTCGGCCGGGGCGATTCGAACCGGGAGGAGTCCCCGCTGCTTGAGCTCGCCGAACACGCGCGCGAGGATCGCGTGGATGATGCTTCCTCGCTGGAGCGGCGTGATCGTGAGGATGCGCTCGGGCTCCTCGACAACGTCGACCTCGAGCACCTCGGTGCAGAAGTAGTCGAAGGGACAGCCGGCGTACCTCTCGAGCGCGGTCGGGGCGAAACGCCAGCCGCGCTCCTCGAGCATCTCGCCGAGCCCGCCGATCGCCTGCTTCGACGAGAAGACGCCGTCGTACTCGGTGAAGACGCGCGTCCCCCACCGCCTCCTGACGAGCTTCGCGCCTCTTTGAAAATTCACGTTGTCGGGGAGTGACCCCTCGCCGTCGCGATACGCGACCGCGTTCCTCAGATCGAGCTCGTGCACGCTCACGACGCCGGCGTCGGGGACCGCCGAGCCCCCGCGCGGGACCCATTGGTAGTCGAGCTCGGGTCCATGGGCGCCGTCGATCGCGTACCCCGGCATGAAGCGGAGAAACGAAGAGGGGATTCGCTCCTTTCCCGTGCCTTCCTCGAAGCGCGGATAGCTGCACGCGAGCGCCTCCCGCGCGGACTCGCGGGCGAGCTCGAAGACGAGCGCCTCTTCGTCGAGCCTTCCGTACTTCTCGGCGAGGCGAATCGTTCCGCGCGAGATCTCGTTCATCTCCCGGCGCTCGCGATCGTTCATCAGCGGATCCTGCCGAATGGTGCTCGGGAACATTCGCTCGGCGAGCCCCGGTATGAAAACGGCCTTGAAGGAAAGCCCTCGCGCCTGCTCGAAGGAGAGCACGTTGACGCCCTCGCCTCCGAAACGCCCCGTTGGAAAGGCCCGCGCGGCGAGGGCCGATTCGGCGAGGCCGAGAAACGCCTCGAATGTCGCGGGAGCCTCGACGGCGTCGAGCCCGGCGAGGGCATCAATGGCGCGACGCACCGCCTCCGTGTCTTCCGACTCCCGAAAGAGCTCCCCGACGAGCGCCGAGACTTTCTCGGCGAAGGCGGACCAGGAAGAGGCGCCCCGGAACGATTCGCGAGCCTCGGCGATCCGCCGCATCAAGGCGTCCACCCCGCGAGCCGCATCGAGCGTCTCCGCGCGCTCCGCGCCCTTCTCCACGCTCGACCGCAGCCTCTCGACGAGTGCCGCGCTCTCCTCGGCCCAACCCCGCTCGCCGACCATCCCGGCCTCGGCGCTCTTGCGTATCCACAGCGCCGCGCGATCGCACCGCTCCCCGGGGCCCGCCTCTTCGCGAAGGGGCGCGGATGCGAGAAACTCGACGACGTCGCGCCTCTCCATCGCCCCGCCGAGGATTTTGAGGATCGTCGAGGCGCCGGCCGCGCCTCCCGGCGCGCCGGGCGTTCTCGCGCTCAGGTAGTAGGGGATCCCCGCCTCCGCGAGGATCTCCCTGCACAGGGGCGCATAGGCCTCGACCGAAGGCAGAATGATCGCCATCTCGCCGAAGCGAAAGCCGCGCTCGCGCGCGAGGGCGAGGAGCCGGCGCGCAATCTCGCGAACCTCTTCCTCCTCGCCGGGGAGACTCGCGAGCGTCGGCTTCCACGACCGCTCGGCGGACTCCCCCCTCCCGCGGAGCTCGACGGTCTCGAACCCCTCGGCGGCGATTCTCTCCTTCATGTCTCTCGCGAAACGATATGCCCGCTCGGGCCCCGACGGCGCGAACAGCACCACGTTCCGCGTTTCGGCAAGGCGCCTGACGAGCCCCCATTGAACCTCATTGAAATCGTAGAATCCGTAGACGAGGATGGACGGCCCGAGCGACGCCGGCAGAGGCGCCTCGAGCGCATCGGCGAACGTGCTGTGAAGGTCCCCGCCGAGCCCCTCGACTCGATCCCTGAACCGCGCGAAGAGCGAGAGAACCGTTCGCGATCGCTCGCTCAGCCGCCACTTCGAGGCCGGCCCCGCGCTGGCCCCGGCCTTCAACGCCCGGGCCCCGACCTTCCCCCCTGCACCGCCTTCCGTCAGGGCGCGAGCCTCGGCGCCCCGGCACCCCGCCTCCGACAAATCGGCGAAGGTCGCGAGAAGCGCTTCTACAAAACCCGCGGTCCGCGAGACCTCCCCGAAGCTCGCCGACGCGTCCTCGCGCCCGAGGATATCCGCGAGGATGACACGCTCGGCGAAGGGAGGAAGCGTTCGACGCGGCCCGCCCGAGCCGCCATGCGCGATCGCGGCGGCGAGGTCGGCGAAGTTCATGAATCGGACGTTGAAGAGGCCGCCGAGACGATCGGCGAGGGCTCTCCTGAGATAGGTGCCAAGAATGTTCGAGCCGACGAGAATAGTGACGGGGGAGTAGGGATCCTCTTTCCTCGCCGTCGAGAGGCTCTCGACGAGCGACTCCTCGAGATCGAAATGGAGCTTTCCGAGAAATGCTTTCCCGCTCATGTGCGCGGCCCGGCGGCTCGCGCCGCCGCCCTCGCGGCTTCGCGGCCCGAAGCGGCCGCGACCGCCGGGGAGCCCTGGAGACCGTTAATGGATTCGCTCGTCGCTCGCCCGGTGCTCGAGGAAAAGCCTTCCGAGCGACGATTCGTTCCTCGTCAGCACGTCGTGGATCGCGTAGGCGACTGCATCGCCGAGGATATTACGGGAGAGAAGCTCCTGCAGAACGCCGACCCTCCGCGGATAATGGATGAGCACGACGCGCGACGAATCGGGTATGCCGGCGAGCTTGCAGGCGACGCCGACCGCCCTGTCGAGGCCGCCGACCGCGTCGATGAGCCCGTTCTCCTCGGCTTCGAACCCCGTCCAGACGCGGCCCCGCCCGAGCGAATCGACCTGGGCCTCCGTCATATGCCGAAAGCGCGCGATCTGCCGGATCCACCCGCGGTAGAACGCCCAGTGCTCCTCCTTGACCGTTTTCCACTCCTCGTCGGAGAAGTCGCTGTAGTCGGAGTAGAGGAGCGACATCCGCCCCGTTCCGATCTCGTCTTTCGTCACGCCGAGCTTGTTGTAGAGGCCCCGCAAGTTCATCTTCCCCGTGATCGACCCGATCGAGCCGGTGAGGGTCCCCGGCATGGCGACGATCTTGTTGGCCCGGTACGCGATCTCGTAGCCCCCCGACGCGGCGACGTCCGACATCGAGACGACGACGGGCTTCTCGCGGGTGGTCACCTCGACCTCGCGCGAGATCATGTCACCGGCCATCCCATCCCCGCCCGGCGAATCGATTCGGAGGATCACGGCCTTGATGCTTCCGTTCTCGCGCGCCCTCCGAAGCTCGTCGATGATCGTTTCCGACCCCATCGTCATCCCGTTGACCGGATCGAAACCGCTCTCCCCCATCGTAATGAGCCCCTGCGCGTGGATGACCGCGACGCGCGGCCCGGTCATCGAGCTCGCGACGCGCTTCGCCCGCAGGTACTCGGGCGCCTCGACGAGATCGATATTCTTGTCGTCGAAGCTCTTCTCGATCTCGTCCCAGTAGCGGACCCCGTCGATGAGCCCCTCGTCGAGGGCCCGGTCGGGATCGTAGAGCCCG
>JBGPBA010000026.1:0-8380 GCA_041481005.1 Candidatus Krumholzibacteriia bacterium
CGCGACGTTCTTCTTCGCGAAGCGGATCGGCTCGAGCTACGCCCGGTCGACCGCCGTGTCGTTCACCGCGGCCAGTAACGATTTCGAGCTCGCCATCGCCGTCGCGGTCGCCGTCTTCGGGATTCATTCGGGCGTCGCGTTCGCGGCGGTCATCGGTCCGCTCGTCGAGGTGCCGGTGCTCATGGGGCTCGTGAACGTCTCGCTGTATTTCAAGAGAAGGTATTTCTCCGAGGGGTCGAGCGCTGTCCCGGGCGCCGCTTAGGCACTGAGCGCTCACGCGTGCGATCAGGACGGCGATCCCGATCGGTGCGTCGTCTCACGCCCTTTTCTCGATCTGTGCGATGAGGTCGTTGAATATAATGTGGTGGAAGGGAATGAAGACGTACCAGTATATTTTGCCGAAGAGGCTCTCGGTGAAGTAGTGCGCAACGATCGAGAGCCGGTTCTTGCCGCCCTCGGGCTTGATGTCGAACTCGAGCCACGCTTTCCCCGGGAGCTTCATCTCGGCGCGCAGCAGAAGCCGCATGTCGGGCTTCAGGTCCTCGATCCGCCAGAAGTCGATCACGTCTCCGATCTTGAGCGTGCTCTGGCTCCGCCGGCCGCGGGCCGTGCCGACGCCGAGGAGCGCGCGGTCGATCCAACCGCGGAGCCGCCACATCCAGTTGTGCGTGAACCAGCCTTCCTTGCCGCCGATCCTGCAGATCGAGGCGAAGAGCCTCCACGAGTTCTTCGACGACAGGATCGAGTACCGGGCGGTGTACTGCGGCGCGCCCTCGATCTCGCGGAGCTTGATCGCGATCTCGTGCGCCGGCGGATAGGCGCTGAACCAGCTCGTCCGCACGTTGTCCTGCTCTTCGCGCGTGAGCGCCCCGATGACCGCCTCGCGATAGTTGAGCGGCTCGAAGGGGATGTAGCGTTTGATCGAGTCGTCCTGGCCGACGACCTCGTTCTTGAGCCCCTCCATGAGGTTTCTCGTGATCTCCGCCGGGATGGGCGTCAGCATGCTCGCGTAGTACGAGTAGAAACCGATGCTCGCGAAGGGGACCCGCACGAAGAGCCGCTTCTTGAAGTGCGCCTCGGCGAGGATCCGCATCATGTCGGCGTAGGTGAGGATGTCCGCGCCGCCTATGTCGAAGGATTTGCCGGCCGTCTCGGGAGTCTCGAGGACCCCGACGAGATACTTGATGACGTCGCGGATCGCGATCGGCTGGCACTTGTTCAGAGACCATTTCGGAATGGGGAGAATAGGGAGGCGCCGTACGAGGTGCTTGATGATCTCGTACGAGGCGCTCCCCGACCCGATGATGATCGCTGCGCGCAGTATCGTGACGGGCACCCGGCCCTGGCGCAGCTCCTCGGCGACCCGCATTCGATTGCGCAGGTGCGTCGAGAGCTTTTCGCGCGTGTCGCCGAGCCCGCCGAGGTAAATGATCCGCTTGAGCTTCTTCTCTTCGGCGACCCTGCGGAAGTTGATTGCCGCCTGGATGTCCGCCGCCTCGAACTCCCTTCGGCCGAGCAGCAGCGAATGAATGAGGTAATACGCGGTGTCGACCCCCTCGAGGGCCGGCCGCAGCTCTTCGATGTGGCGAGCGTCGGCGGAGACGACCTCGACGCTCGGCCACAGCTCCTCGATCTCGGGGGACTCTCCCCGCACCATCACCCGCACACGGTACCCGCGTGCGATGAGCTCGGGGACCAGGCGTCCCCCGATGTAGCCCGTCGCCCCCGTCACGAGGACCGTTCCGAGCGTCGGATCGGGCCTCGTCGGCAGATCCTGGGCGTAGCGGTACTCGCGCTTCGCGAGCGATTGGAGGAACTTCTTCTTGACGGGCGGGTGCGCCATACGTGCCATCCCGTTATGGATTCACATCCGGCATGATACCCATTTTTCGATAGATCGGGTGAAGGATTCCTTCGATCTCGGCGAGCTCCCTCCTGAAGAACAATACGCCGACGACGCAGAAGCCGCCGCCGATGATGAGCGTGCGGGGCGCTCCGATCTCGCTCGCGAGCGCTCCGGCAAGGAGGCTTCCGAAGGGCGCCATTCCCATGAAGGCCATCGTGTAGAAGCTCATGACCCGGCCTCGCTTGTCGTCGTCGACGATTGTTTGAAGCACCGTGTTGCTCGAGGCCATCTGCACCATCATGCCGAATCCGGCGACGAGGACGAGCGCGAGCGAGAGCCACAAGGTCCGGGAGAACGCGAACGCGGCGAGCCCGATCCCGAACACGGCCGCGGCGATCGGGATCGCGCGCCCGAGCCCGTGCACGCTTCGCCGCGCGGCGAGGTACACCGTGCCGATGAGCGCGCCGAGGCCCGCCGATCCCATGAGAAATCCGAGCGTGTGCGGGCCTCCGTGGAGGATGTCCTTCGCGAAAATCGGCATGAGAAGCTGGTAGGGCATTCCCATGAGGCTCACGAGCGCGAGGAGGAGAATGATGTACTTGATCGGCTTCGATCCCCAAACGTACACAAAGCCCTCGCGGATCCCTTCGAGGACGTGGCCGCTGTGAGGGGGCGCCTCGAGCGGGGGGAGTCTCATCGCGATGAGCGCGATGATGACGCCGACGTAGCTCAGCGCGTTCGCGAGGAAACAGATGCCTTCGCCGAAGGCGGCGATGAGGACCCCGGCGATCGAAGGCCCGAGGAGGCGCGCCCCGTTGACCATTGACGAGTTGAGGGCGATCGCGTTCCCGAGATCCTTGCGTTCGACCATCTGAACGACGAACGCCTGCCGCACGGGGATGTCGAGGGCGTTGACCGTGCCGAGGACGACGGAGAGTGAGATGAGGTGCCATACCCTGATGTGTCCCGTGAGAATGAGAACGGAGAGGATGAGCGCCTGGACCATGGAGAGGATCTGCGTGACGACGAGGGTTCGCCGGCGGTTCCATCGGTCGGCGAGCACGCCGGCGAAGGGCGAGAGGACAAAGGTCGGGATCTGCCCGGCGAATCCGACGACGCCGAGAAGCCAGGCCGAGTTCGTGAGGCGGTAGGCGAGCCAGCCCATCGCGATGCGCTGCATCCACGTGCCGATGAGCGAGACGCTCTGCCCGCCGAAAAAGAGGCGGTAGTTGCGGTGTCGGAGCGCCCGGAAGATGCGGCGAGAAAGGGGCTCACCGGTCATGATTCGCTGATGCCCTTCACGCGTTCGATCGTGGAGAGCTTCTCGACGAGCTCATGGTGTTTCTCCCGCGAGGAGGCGTACTCGAAAGTCGCCTTCCAGAGATCGCCCGCGCGATCGATATCGAGCTCCTCGCTCGCGATCTTCATGGCGGAAAAAACGTCGAGGATGCTCCGCATCGCTCCCTCGCGGGCCTCGAACGTCACCACGATGGCGTGGAACGAGCGTTTCGTTTCGAGGCGATCCTCGATGAATCCGATGATAATGAGGGTCCCCGTGATGAGCACGGCGACGACGACTGACAGGAGGATGTACCCGGCCCCGATCGCGAGACCGAGCGCGGTGAGCGCCCACATCGTCGCGGCGGTCGTCAGCCCGACGACGTGAAATCGCGAGCGCATGATCGTTCCCGCGCCGAGGAAGCCGATCCCGGTGATCACCTGCGCCGCGATGCGGCCCGGGTCGGCGACCCGCGGGGAGATCTGGGTGATCTCGATCGAGATGATCATGATGAGGCACGAACCGAGGCAGAGCAGCATGTTCGTGCGCATTCCGGCGGGCTTCCCCTTGAACTCGCGCTCGAGGCCGATTGCCCCCCCGATCACGAGCGAGATAAGGAGTCGTGTGAGATACGTGGAAAATGGTTCCGTCATTGCGATCGCACCTCGCGTATGCTCTTTTTCCCGCCGCGGCATTCGCCGGCAGCGCGGCACGCCGCAAGTCTATTTCGGAGCCGCGCGCGAGACAAGAGAAAAAACGGCCGCCTCGAGGCGGCCGCCGCAGCCGGCCCTCGGCGGGGATCCGGAAAAAGGATTGCGGGTGCCCGTGATATCGGTTACGAATTGACTGAGCGCGACGGGCCCGGCGATCGCCGCCGGCGTCCGGGCCGCCTCGATAACAGAGGTTCGACGACACGACATGAGCTGGTCGGGCGTATTGGAAAAGATCGCGTTCAGGCACGATCCGGCGCGCATTCGGATCACGGCGAACGGGCGGGTGCAGGGGGTCGGGTTTCGCCCGCACGCGTTCCGCGCGGCGAGGGGGGCCGGGCTCGGCGGCTACGTGCGAAACACGCGGGGCGGCGTCGTCATCGAGATCGAGGGCCCGGTCGGTGCGATACGATCGTTCATTCGCGACTTCGTCGAGCAGATGCCTCCTCTCGCGCGGGTCGATGCGGCCGCGGCGGCCGAAATCGAGCCGCTCGGCGAGACCGCTTTTCGGATCGCCTCGAGCGAAGAGCCGGGAACCGCCGAGGTTCTCTTTCCCGTCGACGCGGCGACCTGCGACGATTGTCTCCGTGAAATGCGGAACCCGTCCGACCGGCGCTACCGCTATCCGTTCATCAACTGCACGAACTGCGGACCGCGTTTCACGATCATCGAGGGGCTCCCGTACGATCGGCCGCTCACCACGATGAAGCAATTCGCGATGGACGACGCCTGCCGGTCGGAATACGGGAATCCCTCGGACCGGCGATTCCACGCCGAACCGATCTCGTGCCCCGGGTGCGGTCCCGCGCTGAGGCTCGTCGATGTCTCCTGGAACGTGATCCACGAGGACCCGATCGCCGCGGCCGTGCGCCTTCTCGGCCGGGGCATGATCCTCGCGGTGAAGGGTCTCGGGGGCTACCATCTCGCCTGTGACGCGACCGCCGCCGCCGCCGTCTCGCGCCTGAGGCGGCTCAAGGCGCGACCCTTCAAGCCGTTCGCGTGCATGTTTCGCGACCTCGCGACGATCGAGCGCTACTGCCGCGTCGATTCGATCGAGCGCGGCCTGCTTGTTTCCCCCGAGGCGCCGATCGTGCTGCTCAGGCGCTCGGGTGAGGCGCTCCCCGAGGAGGTCGCCCCGCGAAACGGGTATCTCGGCGCCTTCGTGCCGTACACTCCGATACACCATCTCCTTATGGAGGCGTTCGAAGTGCTCATTATGACCTCCGCCAACTTCTCGGACGAGCCTCTCATCTCGACGGAAGAGGAGCTCGCGCGCGTTCTCGGGCCGGTTGCCGACGCCGCCCTGATTCACAATCGATCGATCGCCCACAAGTGCGACGACTCGATCTTCTTCGTTCCCGCGGGGACGATCGTTCCGATCCGGAGGGCGCGGGGTTTCGTCCCGGAGCCGATTCGGCTTCCCATCGCGCCCGAGACCTCGATTCTCGCCCTCGGGGCGCACGAGAAGAGCACCTTTGCCCTCTCGCGGGACGGGAGGGCGTTCGTTTCCGCCCATCTCGGGGACCTCACGGACCCGAGGAGCCGGGAGAATTTCAGGCGCGAGCTCGTGGAGTTCGAGCGGATCCTCGGGGTCGCGCCGGAGACGGTCGTCCACGACCTCCACCCCGATTACTTCACGACGAGGCTCGCCCGCGAGCTCGAGCCGCCGAGGCGCATCGCCGTGCAGCACCACCACGCCCACGCGGTCTCCGTCATGGTCGAGCACGGGCTCGCGGGGCCGGTCCTCGCCGTCACCTTCGACGGCACGGGCTACGGGAGCGACGGGAGGCTCTGGGGAGGCGAGTTTCTGCTGGCCCGCTACGAGGATTTCGAACGGCTCGCCCACCTCGAATACCTGCCGCTCCCCGGCGGAGAGGCCGCGATACACGAGCCGTGGCGGATGGGTCTTGTTCACCTGCGTCATGCGATCGGCGACTCGATTCTCGAGGGAGGCCTGCCGCCGTCAATTTCCTTCAAAGGGCTTCCCGTTCGAGAGGTGACGGATCTTATCGACCGCAAGCTCAATTCGCCTCCCACCTCGAGCATGGGGCGGCTCTTCGACGCGGTGGCGTGGCTCCTCGGATGCGGGAGCCGCGTGAGCTTCGAGGCGGAAGCGCCGATCGCGCTCGAGGCGCTCGCCCTCGAGGCGCGCGCGGGAGATCTCGCCTATGCATTCACATGGAATTCGGAAAGCCCCGCGATCATCGATCCCGGCCCCGTCGTGGCGGCGATCCTCGACGACGTGGCACGGGGGCTCGCGCCCGCCGAAATCTCCGCGGCGTTCCATCGAGCGGCGGCCGCCCTCGTCGTGGGCCTTTCGCTCGAGCTGTCGCGGGTCCACGGGTGCACGGACGTCGTTCTCTCGGGAGGCGTCTTCCAGAATCGGTTTCTCTGTGAACGCGTCATGGAGCTCGCCGAGCGGTCGCCGCTTCGGTTCTACATGCACGAGCTCGTCCCGCCCAACGACGGCGGGATCTCGCTCGGGCAGCTTCAGGTGGCCGCGGCGAGAATGAGGAAAGGGCCCGTCCAGGGCCGAAGGGAGTGAAGCTCGCAATGGAAACGGGAGCCGAAGAGCGCGTCCTTCTCGCCCACGGGGGCGGAGGGATTCTCATGAGGGAGCTCATTTCGTTCATCGTCGGGAAGCTGGGCGGCGGGGACCGAGGGCCCCTCGAGGACAGCGCCACGGTGGCCGTCGAGCGCGGACGCCTCGCCTTCACGACCGATTCCTACGTGGTGAGCCCGATATTCTTCCCGGGAGGGGACATCGGCCGCCTCGCCGTGTGCGGCACGGTGAACGACCTTGCCGTGTGCGGCGCGGTCCCGATGTGGCTCTCGCTCGCCTTCATCATCGAAGAGGGGCTCCCCTTTGAGATCCTCGGCAAGGTGCTCGACTCGGTCGCGGCAGCCGCGCGCGAAGCCTCGGTGGCCGTCATCACGGGCGACACGAAGGTTGTCGAGCATGGGAAGGCCGACCGCATCTTCGTCAATACGTCGGGCGTGGGGCTCATCCCCGAGGGGGTCTTGGTTTCGGCGGCTGCCGCGAGACCGGGAGATGCGGTGCTCGTGAACGGCGCGATCGGCGAGCACGGCCTGGCCATCGCGAGCGCGCGCGAGGGGATCGAATTCGGGAGCGGGCTTCGAAGCGACACGGCGCCCCTTTCGAACCTCATCGTCCCGCTCCTGGCGGAGGTGCCTGGTATCCGCGCGATGCGCGATGCGACGCGGGGGGGGCTCGCCGCGATCCTGAACGAAATCGCGGGCGATTCGGGAGTCGGGATTCGCCTCGAGGAGGAGGCCATTCCCATCTCCGAGTCGGTGCGGAAAGGATGCGAGCTCATGGGGTACGATCCGTTCGACCTCGCGAACGAAGGGAAGTTCGTGGCGATCGTCGGCCCCGAGGACGCCGATCGCGCGCTTCGGTTCATGAGGGCGCACCCGCTCGGCGCCGGTGCCGCGCGCATCGGCACGGTCTCCGAGGGCCCGATCGGATGCGTGAGCGTCGAGACGGCGTTCGGCGGCGAGCGCGTGGTCGACGTGCCCTACGGGGACCTGCTTCCGAGGATCTGCTGACGCGGCGCGCGCGAGAGCACGGGTGACCGCGCCCGGCGCGTGCGCCTCCGGGCCAAGCCCCCGGCGCCGCCCATGCCTCTCGAATCGTCCACGCGGTATCCACGACTTGTTGCTCGTGCCCCCCTCTTTGTATATCTTAGAGCTACGATGATCGACTATCACCTCCACGGCAACTTCTGCGGGCACGCCACGGGCGACCTCGACGAGTACGTCGAGGCCGCGATCGCAAAGGGGTTCACGGAGATCGGTTTCAGCGACCACCTGCCGAAGGTGGTCGACCCCGATCCGTATCACGCGATGCTCGAGCATGAGCTTCCGCGCTACGTCGATCTCGTGCTCGCGCTCCGGGAGCGCTACCGCGGACGAATAACGATCAAGCTCGGCATCGAGGCGGATTACTTCGAAGGGTTCGAGAGCGAGACGCGGCGTCTCCTCGAGGCTCATCCATTCGACTACGTCCTCGGCTCGATCCATTTCCTCGGTGACTGGCATTTTACGAGCAAACAGGGGCTCCCGCGGTACGGGCGAGAGAATCCGGCGGAGGCATTTCCGCGGTACTTCGAGCTGCTCGGGCGCATGATCGAGACGGGGCTCTTCGACGTCGTCGCGCACCCCGACGCCTTGCGGCGGGGCACCTTTGTTCCGCCGCGCCCGATGGAGCGCGAGCATCTCACGATCGCCGCGCTCCTCAATGAGCGCGGGATGGCGATCGAGGTGAACACGGCGGGGATCCGGCGCGGGGCGGGGTCTATCTACCCCGAGCGCGCGTTTCTCGAGGTGTGCGTCCGCGAGGGCGTGCCGCTCACGCTCGGCTCCGACGCCCACGCGCCGGGGGACGTGGGGCGCGACTACACCGCGGCATACGCCGTGTTGCGGGCGCTCGGGGTCACGATGACCGCCACGTACGAGAGGCGGCGCATCGGTGCGCGGCCGCTCGCCGCGCTCTCCGACACCCCTTGACACCGATTGTTCCAC
>JBGPBA010000027.1:0-8317 GCA_041481005.1 Candidatus Krumholzibacteriia bacterium
CGCCGACGGCGCCGGGCTCGTCGGCGCGCCGAGGCGCCGGGCTCGGCCGGACCGCCGCGGCCGCGGTGAGCAGGGACTCGCTTCTGGCGATGGTGCGTTTTCTTTCGACGAACCGGGCTGCCGACAGCACGCGATTCGTTCTGCGCGAGAGCTCGATCGAGGTCATCACCGACTCCCTCGCGGCGCGCCTCGCCCGGTACACGGGGGTCCCCGTCGAGCGGTTCCCCTTCCGGTTCACGAGGGCGTACTTCGCGCCGGAGAGCACGTATACGGCGGTGAACATCGCGTCGCGGCTTCCCGGCAACGGTTCCCTGCCGGGCGCCATTCTCGTCACGGCTCACTACGATTGCATTTCCGCGCATACCCCGGGGTGGTCGAGCCACTGGCAGACGCGGCCGTCCCCCGGGGCCGACGACAACGCGACGGGGGTGGCGGCGGTGATGGAGGCGGCGCGCGCGCTGCGCTCGGCGAACCTTCCGTTCTCCGTGATCTTCGCCCTCTTTTCAGGCGAGGAGCTCGGCCTGCTCGGGAGCGAGTACGTGGCCGATTCCGTCGTCGTGAACGGCAGCCTCTTCGGCGACCGGATCATCGGCGTCCTCAACTGCGACATGCTCGGCTACCATCGCGCGGACGCGACGGTCACGGGCTGCGTCATGAGCAATTATGACTCGGGCTGGCTCTCCGATCTGATCGGAGCCGCCGCGCCTGCCATTGATCCGGATCTCGCGCTTCGGATCATCAATCCGGCCCCCTCGAACTCGGATCACGGATCGTTCTGGGCGCATTCGATCGCCGCGGTGAGCTTCATCGAGCCTCTCGCGCAGAGCGGCGTCATCGAGAATCCCGTGTACCACAGTCTCGCCGACACGATCGGCACGATCGACTTCGGCCAGACGGAGCGCATTACCCGCGCGGTCGTCGGCTTCATCGGGGAGCTCGCCGGCGCGCCTCCCGAGATTTCCTTGCTTCAGTCCGATCTCCTCCTCAATTTCGGCCGGCAGGGAATCACGGGACGGCGATCCTTCTTTGTCGGAGACACCCTTGCCGTGCGCGCCCGCGTGCGCAACATCGGCGCGCGGAACGGGCCGCAGGGGGCGGGCGCGACGCTGAGGATTTCCCTCGAGAACAGCACCGGCACCCGTGTGCTCTTCGCGGGGAGCGTCGCCGCGCCCGGCGCCCTCTCGGCGAGCGAGGTCGTGATTCCCCTCGTTCTCACCGAGCCTCTCGCGGGAGAGAATATGGTGAAGGCGTCGATCACCGTCTCGGGAATGGAGAACGATCCGACGAACGACTCCGCCGAGCTCGATTTCGACGTCGAAGGGCGCAACCCTCTCGTCCTCATGCATGCCTTCGAGCCGAACCCGATTACGGGCCCCTTTGCCTCCGCGCACTTTTGCGTCAATCTCGTACAGGCGCTCCCGCTCGCGATCGAGCTCTACAACATCGAGGGCGAGCGTGTTGCGAGCTCGTCGTCCGAACGGCGGTGGGGCGAGCTGCACGCCGGGCTCAACTGCGTGCCGTGCTCTCAGCTCTTTCCCGGCACCGGCCGTCTTGCCTCGGGGGTGTACATCTATCGGCTCATTTCGTCCCCTCCGGGCGCACCGCGCGTCGCCTCGATCGGCCGATTCGCCGTTCAAAACTGATGACCGATTCCCGCGGCTTGGGCGGGAGTCGCATTGATGCGGTGTCGTTCGGTGGAATCCGAGTCCCATGCGCGACCCGAAGGAGGATGTTCATGCCATCCGATTTCAGGCGGAGAGAGCGTACGAGAAGACGTCTTTCGCCCGGGTCGTACAGGGCCGTGGTCGACCATGAGCGGTACTATTCGCTCTTCGCCGTCGCCTCGGTAAAGATCATGCTTTTCATTTTCCTTCTAGCCTTTTTCGGGCTGATGCTCAAGCTCATGCGCACGAGCTTCAAGAACATCGGCGATACCTGGCGATTCTTCATGCCCGCGATGATCGTGGTCATCGCCGTGATTCTGGCATCGGACATCCGCAAGAACATCGTGGAGATAATAGCGTTACGCAAAGAGCTGCAGGCGGGGTGCCGACAGTAGACAAGGCGCGGCCCGTCCGCTGCCACCGTGTCGCCCCCCCAGGAACCTCGATTGTCCGGCGTATCTTATTTCATGGCATACATATTGCTGATTCGTCATGGGGCCTTTGCGAATTGGGTCGATATGGTTCAACCATTTGATGAAAAAGACGTCCTCCTGAGCACGTTCGCCGAGATCACGAGCCTTATCACCGCGGGGAAGGACAACCGGATCATTTTCCAGAGGATCCTGGACAATGCGCTCGGTCTTCTTCCGTCGAAGCGCGTGTACCTGATATTTCTCGACAACCACAGGATCGTCAAGTACACGGGGCAGATGAAGGACAAGGGGAAGAAGGTCACCGTCGAAGACATGCCTGAATCGGCCGGCATCGTCAACTGGCTCCAGCGCGAGTTCGAGACCGTGAAACCGAGCGAGAAGATCTTCTCGCTCGACCTGTCGCTCCTGGCCTCGGAGTTTCTCAAGGAGGAGGATCAGTGCAGCACCGTGATCTCCGCGCCTCTCATGGCGAAGGATGCGCTCTTCGGCATCGTCATCGCGATCAATGACACGGCGCGGCGGCGGTTCACCGACGGGGACATCCACCTCCTCACCGTCATGGCCAATCAGGCGGCGATCGCCTTCGAGAACTATCTCCTCTACAAGAAGCTCGAAGTGGAATCGATCACGGACGGGCTGACGGGGCTCTACAACTACCGCTTTCTCATCCGATCGCTGCGGCTCGAGATGAAGCGGGCGAGCAGATTCGGATACACCTTCGCGTTCCTCATGATCGACGTCGACAATCTGAAAGAGTACAACGATCGCAACGGGCATCTCTCGGGGAGCAAAGCGCTCCGAGACATCGCCCGCGTGATCACGCAGAGCTGCCGCGAGATCGACCTCGCGGCGAAGTACGGCGGCGATGAGTTCGCGCTGCTTCTGCCGCAGACGGCGCTCGAGGGCTCCGTGCGCCTCGGCGAGAGAATCCTACGCGCCGTCCGGCGGTTCCGGTTCGACGGCCGGACCGCGGGCCTGCTGACCTGCAGCATCGGCGCAGCCGTCTACCCGGACGACGCCTGCAGCGTCGAGGGGATCATCGAGAAGGCCGACGCAGCCCTCTATCGGGCGAAGTCGAAGGGAAAGAACAGCATCACGACCTATGGCGAACTCGGCGTCGTGAATCCCTCATGAGCGCTTTGAAATCCGCGAGCATCCTGCTATACTCGCCCCTCGTGCGAGGCTACCGCGTCGGGCGAAGGCCGCGGCGCGCGAGCGACGGTTCGATCGCCAGGAGGGTGGTTTCAGGGCCGCGGAGGTTTGCATGGCAAAGTATTTGGTGACGGGGGGCGCGGGATTCATCGGTTCGAATATCGCCGAGGGGCTCGTGCGGCGCGGCGATGAGGTCGTCATTCTCGACAACCTCTCGACGGGCTACGAGAGGAACCTCGCGCACATTCGGAACGACCTCGAGTTCATCAAAGGGGATGTCCGCGATGCCGAGACGGCCCGGCGCGCGCTCGCCGGCGTCGAGTTCGTATTCCACGAAGCGGCGCTCGCCTCGGTGCCGCGGAGCATCGACGATCCGGTGCTCGCGACCGACGTCAACGTGCGCGGCACCCTCACGATGCTCGAGGAGTCACGCCGGGCGGGGGTTCGTCGATTCGTATACGCAGCGTCCTCGTCGGCGTACGGCGACACGGAGGTTCTCCCGAAAGTCGAAACGATGCAGCCTCGGCCGCTCTCGCCGTACGCGGCGAGCAAGCTCGCCGGCGAGTACTATTGCTCGGTCTACGCGACGGTGTACGGGCTGCCGACGATCGCGCTGCGCTACTTCAACATTTTCGGGCCGCGGCAGGATCCGAAGAGCCAGTACGCGGCGGTGATTCCGATTTTCGTCTCGCATCTTCTCGCGGGGACCGCGCCGACGATCTACGGCGACGGAGAGCAGAGCAGGGATTTTACCTTCATCGAGAACGTGGTCGAGGCGAACCTTCTCGCGGCGGCGTGCGAGGAGGCGCGCGGGCAGGTCGTCAACGTCGCGTGCGGCGAGCGCTACACGCTGAACGATCTCTTCGAACGGCTGCGCGCGATCGTCGGGAGCGGCGCGGCGCCGGCGTACGCGAAGCCGCGGCCGGGCGACGTCAAGGATTCGCAAGCGGATATATCCGCCGCGGGGAGGCTCATCGGATACACCGTGAAGGTGCCGTTCGAGGAGGGCCTCCGCAGAACGGTTGCGTGGTACCGGGAAGGCTCGCGGTGAGCCCGCGGGGCCGTTTTGGCTTTACAGCGGACATTGCGGAAGATAGGATACTGAGGGGGCGCGATGAGATATGACCAGTAAGACGCACGTGGCCGGGAGGCTCTTGGCCGTCCTGGCCGTTTTGTTCGCATGCACGATTCTCGGCGGCTCGCCGCTCTTCGGACAGGAGGTCCGCTTGAGGAAGGGGGATACGATTAAGCTGGACGTCCCCCAGCGGGACGAGCTGAGCCGCGTCCTCACGATCGACGAGAAGGGGCAGGTGACGCTTCCCCTCATCGGCGCCGTGCGACTCGAGGGGCTCACCGCCGTCGAGGCGCGGGCAGCCGTTCTTCGGGCGCTGCAGGAGCTCTACCCGAGCGTGCAGAGCGTGACGGTGACGCTGGCGGGGGAGGAGAGTCGCCGGTTCATCTACGTGCAGGGGCAGGTCGCTCGGCCGGGCAAGTTCGAGATCACCGCGGCTCCCACCCCGTGGGACGCGATCAAGGAGGCGGGCGGTCCGACCAATCTCGGCGACCTCTACACGGTCAGGATCATACGGATTGAAGGGGATCGGAGCAGCACCTCCATCGTGAACGTTCAGGACATTCTCGATTCGGGCGATCTCGCATCGCTCCCGCGCCTGAAGCCGGGCGACACGGTCATCGTCCCCGACCGGACGGTCGGCTACGCGGGCACGGGGACGGTCGGGGTCATGGGGGCGGTGTTCCATCCCGGCTCGTACGTTCTCTCGGGAGAGAGAAGGCTCGTCGACGCGATCCTGGCCGCTGGCGGCGCCGTCGACGGCGCGAGCCTGGGCAAGGTCAAAATCATCCGCCCGAAGCCGGAGGGCGGAGCGATCGTCATGAACGTCAACTTCAACCGGTATCTGAAGAAGGGTGACATTCGCCAGAATCCGGTCCTCCAGCCGAACGACGTCGTCAGCGTGCCCATGAGAGGCACTCTACGCACGGTGTTCACCGCGCCGGGCTACCTCGTCGGCATACTCACCGCGGTCACCACGACCGTCGTCGTCATTATCTTCGCGAGGAGAAACGGATAGTGGTGGACAACGTTCGGAAAATGGTTCCCGAGGACGAGGCGAGCAAGATCAATCTGCACGCGTACTGGAAGATCTTGTGGAGGAAGAAATTCTATCTCGTCGTGCCGCTCGTGCTCGCCGGAGTGATCGCGGTCTACGGCGTGAAGCACCTGACCCCGATCTACGAGTCGACGACGATGATCTCGATCGAGGAAAAGAACGTCCTCAGCGCGACGATGGAGCGGTACCTCCAGGGGGGCGAGGATCGGAACCAGATGCGGGACCAGCAGAATCGAGCGATGATCGAAACCCGTCTCAAGAGCCGTGATTTTCTCGAGTACGCCGCGCGGGAGCTCGGTCTCGACCGATCCGAGGATGTGCGCCGGCGCATCGAGGCGACGGCACGCGACGGACAGGGCGGCCTGTCGGTCGACGAGCTCGTTATGCGGTACTTCGTCACCGTGCTCAGGGAGAAGATCAAGGTAAACAACCCGCAGCCCGGGTTCGTCACGATCGGCGTGCAGGATACCGATCCGACGACCGCGTACGTCCTCGCCCAGAAGATCAGCGAGCTCTTCATCGACGTGACGAAGCAGGAGCAGATCAAGGGCTTCCGGCAGGCGGGCACCTTCAGCGACGAGCAGCTCGCCATATACAAGGATAAGCTCGATGCCTCCGAGAAGGAGCTCTCGCGCGTGAAGCGGGAGATGGCGGGGAGCAGCGTCGAATCGAATCCGGTGACCGCGGCGAACATCAATTTCGCCCAGGCGCTCAAGCAGACGATGGATGCCGAGGTCGAGAAGAACGACATCGCGATGAAGCGCGTTCGCGATAGACTCAACGCGCTCTTCAACCTCGTCCCGTCCTCCGACCGGATCTCATCGGACGAGGCGGTCGCGAACATCGAGCGTCAGCTCGACGCGTATGGCGAGGAGAAGCTCCTCAACGATCTGCGCCCCCAGCCGCAGCAGGAGGCGAAGACCGCCGATCCGTTCGCGTCGATCACGGACGCCCTGCGGAGCCGGATCAAAGAGCTCGTTCAGAATGAATATCGAACCGTCTCGCCCGACATGTATCCCCTGATCGTCGAGTACTTCTATCAGCGCGTCCTCCTCGACTACTACACGGCGACCGCCCGTACGCTTCAGCGCTACATCGATCAATACGCGACAAACCTCGATCAGAAGCCGGCGCTCGAGCGCGAGCTCAATCGGCTCACGCAGGAGGTCGAAACGAACCGCGCCGTATACAAGGCGTTCCAGGACTCGAAGACCTCCGCCCGGATCAACGAGGCGGCGCAGACCACGAACCTCAGCATGAACGTCGCCATCATCGAGCGGGCGGAGAAACCGCTCATCCCGGTCAAGCCGGCGCCGCTCAAGATCATCATCGTCGCGCTCTTCTTCGGGGGCGTGTGCGGATTCGGGGCGATCCTCGTCACCGAGTACATCGACGACTCGTTCCGTTCGGTCGAAGAGGTCGAGCGGGTTCTCAAGGTGCCGGTGCTCGGCACCATCCCCAAGATGATGACGGGGTTCGCCTGGGAACGTAGGCGTCACGGCAGGATGATCCTCTTCTGGATCGTCGGCGTCGTCGTGTTTGTCGCGATGATGTCGGGGGTGTTCTACGTGTACGGAAAACTCCTCAAGGGAAGCGGGCTCGGCATCGAGCTGCGCGAGGATCGGGCCGCGGGGGAGGTCAAGCAATGAACGAGGCGGAACGGACGAGCATATACGACGCGTTCGATCAGGAGAGCCCGATGGCGACCGAGATGCGCCGGCTCTACTCGAATATCAGGCACCTTCAGGGCAAACCGGACATGCGCAGCTTCCTCGTGACGAGCGCGCACCGCGGGGAAGGCAAAAGCACGATCGCGTCGCATCTCGCCCTCACCGTGGCGCGGTTCAAGGGGAAGAAATCGCTCATCGTCGACGCCGACCTACGGCGCCCCCGGCTGCATCGCGTCTTCGCCGTGCCGAAGGAGCCGGGCCTCCTCGAATGCCTCGAAGGCAAGATGGATCCGCTTGACGCCGTGAAGAATACCCCCGTCGAGAACCTCAAGGTGATTCCCGCCGGCGGGAAGGTGCATTCCCCCGCGCATCTCTTTGAGGGGGACATTCTCTCCGAGATACTCAAGAAGATCCGCTTTTACTACGATATCGTGATCGTCGATTGCGCCCCGATCATTCCCGTGAGCGACCCGATGCTCATCGCGAGCGAGGTCGACGGCGTCGTGCTCGTCGTCCTGGCGGGCCGAACCCCGAGAAACGTCGTGCTTCGCGCGAAGAACATCCTGCTCGACGCGAAGGCGAATCTCCTCGGGGTGGTCGTCAACAACCTGTCGGAAGTCCTCCCGTACTACTACGACTACAAGTACTACGGCTACCGCGAGCACGAGTCGGAGAGCAAGGGAGGCGCGGCCGGGCCGGATCGTCCCGCATGATGCGGTCGGCCGCCATTGCTGCGCCGCGAGGCTGCGGATGCGGGGCTCGCCATGTGCCTGGGTCGAGCCGCCTGAAACCATCTCAGCGAAAAAATGCACTTGACGCGTGGGTACCACTCCAATACGATCTCGCCACGCTTCGTATTCCTGCGGCAACCCGTCACGTACCTGCGCGGAAAGCATCGACGAAAGAGATGCGTGGCGGACTTCACAGGCTGGGCTCCATGAGAAAAATCCACCACTAGGGCTCCGCTGGATAGGTAAAAATACCCAATAAATCCCTACCGGGCCTTCAGGTCTGGGGAAGGTTCAAAGGTTGTTGTTCAAATGGTGTTATGTATCTGCTTGTTATAATTATTATTATGCACGTTGCTTAATGTATTACTTTACGTACGAATATAAGGCGAATTTCCGGAATGAAAATTGCCTTAGCTAGCGGTTAAGAGGATTCTATCAGTCTATTCAAAACCGAAGAATGTGGGGGACATGGTCAAGTTTTATAGAACGGCAGTAGATGATGCAGGGGGGTTTTACTTCGGGTCACGTGGCGAGCCG
>JBGPBA010000028.1:0-8214 GCA_041481005.1 Candidatus Krumholzibacteriia bacterium
CAATCTTCTCCTATTTCGCCGTGCGCGTCAACTTCAGCATAATCAAGCTCTAGGGATCGAAGCGCCCCGCTCTCAGGCCCTCCTCATCCACTTCACGATCTCGCGCACGTCGGGCCGTTTGCCGTACATGAGAATCCCGATGCGGAACACCTTCGCCGCGAGAACGCCTGAAACGAAGATGCTCCCGAGGAGAATGGCGATGCAGAGCGCAATCTGCCACACGGGCGGCATGAGGATGTTGATCCGCATGAACATGAGGATCGGCGAGAAGAAAGGCACCATGGAAAGCACCGTCGCGAACACGCCGTCCGGGTTCTGCAAGACCGCCATCGGGACGACGATCGTGAAGGCGAGGCACATGGTGAGCGGCGTCTGGAGCTGCTGCGCCTCCTGGTCGGAGTTGCACACGGCCCCGATGCCCGCGAAGATCGTCGAGTAAAAGAGGAAGCCGAGAAGGTAGAAGAGGACGAAGAACATGAGGGTGACGGGATTGAAGCTCACGTACTGGGCGAACTGACCGCTGCTCAACGCGTAAAAGGTCATCCCGATGCCGCACACCGCCCAGATCGCGTATTGGGTGAGCCCGACCGCGCCGACCCCGATGATCTTGCCCGCCATGATGTCGAACGGCTTGAGCGACGAAAGCAGGACCTCGATGACGCGGCTGCTCTTCTCTTCGATGATGCTCCGCTGGACGTTGAGCCCCCAGAGGTAGATCGTCATGTAGAGGATCATGATGAAGATGATGCTCGTGATGAAGGTCCGCTCGAACTCGCTCTTCTTCTCCGCCCCCTTGACGACCTGCACCGTCTCGATGTCCACCCGCTTGAGCATCTTCGTGACCGCGCCGTACTCGAGGCCCTGGAGCGCGAGGCGCTTCGCGACGACGCTCTCGTTGAGCGCCGACTGCAGGCGCTCGAGCATCGTGATGTTGCTCACCTTCCTGCCATAGTAGGTGGCCTTGCCGCTTTCGACGACGTCGGCGGGAATGACGAGGTAGCCGGCGATCGCGCCCGCGTCGACCTCGGCGCCGAGCTCCTTCCTCGTCGCGTCGAGGCCGCCCTCGGTGGCCGCGACGTTTCTCAGGGCGAACATCTTTGTCCCGTTGGGAAGGGTATCGCGGAGCGCCCCCTCGAAATCGGCGAACGTGGACTGCGTCAGGTCGACGACGGCCACGTTCATGCGTTCTACCGGCGCGCGCTCGACGAGAAGGCCGGGAACGATGATCATGGCTCCCATGAGGATGGGGCCGAGGATCGTGCTGATGACGAAGGAGCGCTTGCGCACGCGTTCGACGTACTCACGCTTAGCGACCGTGAACAGCTTCATCGATCTCACCCCCTCCCGCCTTCACCTGTGCGATGAAGATGTCGTGGAGCGACATCTCGCCGAGCTCGAACCGCTCGACGCGCCCGCCCTCGAGGGCGTGCCGGAGGACGTCGTTCGTATCGGTGCCCGGCTTGAGCGTGATGGTGAGGTCCTGGCCGTCGGCGCTGATCTTCTCGACGCCCCGGTGCCGCTCGACGTACGCGCGGTCCCCCGCGTACCGCATCGAGATGACGTTCTTGCTGAAACGCATCTTGATGTCGGAGAGGAGGCCTTCGAGCACCTGTTTTCCCTTGTTGATGAGACAGATGCGGCGGCAGAGCTTTTCGACCTGCTCCATGACGTGAGTCGAGAGAACGATCGTGCGCCCGTCGCGCTGCATCTCGTCGATAATATCCTTGAGGAGCTGCGTGTTGATCGGGTCGAGGCCGGTGAAGGGCTCATCGAGAATGACGAGCTTCGGCTCGTGGAGCACGGTCGCGATGAACTGGATCTTCTGCTGCATCCCTTTCGAGAGCGATTCGACCGTCTTGTCGGCCCAGTCGCCGAGGTCGAGGCGCTCGAGCCACGTGCGGCCGCGTTCGGCGCTCGTCCGCTTGCTCACCCCCTTGATCTGCCCGAGAAAAACGAGGTTGTCCAGCACCTTCATCTTCCGGTAGAGCCCGCGCTCCTCGGGGAGATACCCGATCGTATCCTTGACCTTCTCGCTCAACGGCGCGCCGAAGACGCGGACGTCGCCTTCGTCGGGCTCGATGATCCCCATCGACATCCGAATCGTCGTCGTCTTGCCGGCGCCGTTTGGGCCGAGGAGGCCGTACACGCCCCCCGACTCGATCGTGAGCGTCAGCGCATCGACAGCCGTGATGCCGTCGAACCGTTTCGTCACGTTCTTAAGCTCGAGCAAATCGACTCCTCCTTAGGCCGACGCCTTTCAGGACGTCGCGGACGGCGGCGTCCTCATGGCGACACCGCATTCGCGAGAAAGCATGAACTTCATCTCCACAAGAGCGCGGTAGCGATGGCTGATCGAGTTCTTCTCCTCGGCATCCATCTCCGCCGCGGTCTTCGAGCGTTCGGGAACGAAAAAGACCGGATCGTATCCGAAGCCGTTCGCGCCGCGGGGCGCATCGGCGATCCGGCCGTAGAGAAAGCCTTCGGTGGATATCCCCTTGTCCTCGGCGCCCGGCGCGGGATAGAGAACCGCCACGCAGCGAAAGCGCGCCCCCCGTCTCTCGGCGGGCATGCCTTCGAGCTCCCGCAAGAGCTTCGCGCACCGCTCGGCGTCGGAGAGCCCCGGGCCGCCGTAGCGGGCCGATCGGACGCCGGGTGCGCCCCCGAGCGCCTCGACTTCGATCCCCGAATCGTCGGCGAGGGCCGGGAAGCCGGTCGCCGTGTGAACCGCCTTCGCCTTCGCGAGGGCGTTCTCGAGAAAGGTGTCCGCGGTCTCCTCCGTCTCGGGGAAGGCCGGCACGGCGCTCCAATCGAGGAGCGTGACGTCGAGGTCGGAGAGAATGCTCCGCATCTCGCGGATCTTCCCCGCGTTCTTCGTCGCGAGAACGATATTCATGCGCACGGCCGGACTTCTCCTCCGTTCACGAGGACCGCCTCGAGGTCGATGCGCTCGACGTGCTCCATCGGCCTGCGAAGAAACCTCTCGCCGACCTCCTTGAAGAGATAGGGGATGTCGGTCACGTACACGGTTATCCGGCCGATCCGGTCGGCGTCGTTTCTGAGGCCGCGCGCCGTGAGGAGCCGCTCGACCTCGGCGGCCGTCTCCAGGGCGGAGTCGACGAGAACGACCTTTTCGCCGACGACCCGCGAGATGATTTCCTTGATCACGGGGTAATGCGTGCACCCGAGGACGAGGGCGTCGGCGCCGAACTCCGCCAAGGGGCCGAGGTAGCGCTTCGCCGCGAGGGCGGTCACCTCGTCGTCGATCCAGCCCTCCTCGACGAGCGGGACGAAGAGCGGGCAGGCGCGCGACCATATCTTGATCTGCGAATCGAGCCCCCAGAGGGCGTCCTCGTAGGCGCCCGAACGGATCGTCGCGGTCGTTCCGATGACCCCGATCCGCTTCGTCACCGTCGCGCGAGCGGCGGCGCGGGCTCCGGGGATGAGCACGCCGACCATCGGCAGCTTCTCTTCTTCCTTGAGCTTCGGCAGGGCGACGGAGGAGGCGGTGTTGCAGGCGACCACGATCATCTTGACGTTCTTGCGCTTGAGAAAGGCGAGGGTCTCCCGCGAGAAGCGCAGCACCGTCTCGGGGCTCTTCGTTCCATAGGGGAGGCGCGCCGTATCGCCGAGGTACACGATGTCCTCGTTCGGCAGCCGCATCATGATCTCGTGAACGACGGTGAGCCCTCCGATCCCGGAGTCGAAAACGCCTATCGCCCTGCGCCCGTCATCGGACATAGAAGCCTTCCTTCCTCCCGCGAGCCGGCGCCGCCGAACGGCGGCTCAACGCCATTTCTGCACCTCGATCGGCTTGTCCACCGCGTAGTGCCCCGCGATGCTCTCGATGGCGTTTCCGTCGATGAGGAACTGGACCCGCTTCACCTGCGGGAAGTTCGCGGAGACCGTCTTGAGGATCGCGCCGATCGTGTAGTATTCACCCGCGCTCCCGCCGGGATGATTGGCGACGAGCGCATTGTTGAAATCGAGAAAGAGGGTCTGTGAATCCTCGACCCAAAACGCCTGGCGCAGCTCCGTGCCGAGGGGTATCACGCCCACCCGGTCGCCGCCCTGGGGACCCTTGACGAGCTCGCCGACGGCGGCCTTGACCTGGGCTTCGAATCCTCCGCCCGCCGCGATGTCCCGCGTCTCGGTGAGAAAGCCGTCGGCGCCCTTGTTTCCGAAGTACACCGTGATGCTCTTCGTTTCCTCGGGAACCCTCTGCACCTCGGCCGGCGCTTGCTCCCGCATGTGAATGAGGCGCTGGAGCAGGTAGGACGCCCCGAGCACCACCCCGAGGATGACGAGGGTGACGATTACCTTTCTGCCGATGCTCGTACCGATCTTCCTTTCGAGCCAGGGGCCGGGTGCGAGTCCCGGAACTCGCCGAGCCGGACTCCCGCGACCTCGCCGAGCCGCCCCCTCGCGAGTCCCCCGCGGCCTTACGGCGCGGAGGCCTCGCTATACCGCGCCTGGAACTTCCGCACCGCCACGATGATTCCCTCGACGACCTTGTCGCGGAACGCCGGCTCCATGAGGAGCTTTTCCTCGTGCGGATTCGAGAGAAATGCCACCTCGATGAGCACTCCCGGCATGGCCAGCCCCTTGAGGACCCGCAAGCCCGCCTGCTTCACCCCGCGGTTCCTGATGTCGAGCTCCTTGCTCAGCTCCAGCTGGATCATCTCCGCGAGATCGCTGCTTTCCGTGATGTATTCGTTCTGGGCCATGTCCCAAAGAATGAAATCAATGTCTTTCGCGTCCTCTTTCGACGCGCCGCGGCCGTCGAACGCCGACGATGCGTTCTCGGCGCGTGCGAGCGCTGCTTCCTCCTCGGTGCGCGCCGGGGCGAGGAAGAAGGCCTCGAACCCGCCCGCGTCGGAGGAAAACCAGCCGTTGCAGTGAATGCTGATGAAAAGGTTCGCGCCGGCGACGTTCGCCGCCTCGATGCGCTGATCGAAGACGATAAGGGAATCCTCGGTCCGCGTCATGACCACCTCGACGCCGAGCTCCTCGCGCATGCGATCGGCGAGCAGGGTCGCGATCTGGAAATTGACGTTCTTCTCGAGGTATCCCGAGGGGCTCGTTCGCCCTCTATCCGTGCCTCCGTGCCCCGCGTCGATCGCGATCTTCTTGACGGGCTCCACGGTCTTTCGTTTGACCCCCTCGTCGAGCATCTCGACCATTTTCTTCCCGGCGAAATCGGCTTCCGGGATCTCGGGGAGCTTCCCTCGCTCGAGGAAAAGAACAAGCTGCTTTGTGCCCTTCTCGGGGGCCCCCGCCCCGCCGCCCCCCTCGAACTCGACCCGGTATCGCTGGACGCCCTTCTTGACGTCGAAGAAAAGGTAGGCGTCGTGCTCCATCTGCTCGGCCCGCACCTGGTTAAAGAGCCCTTTCCCCTTGGGGGCCGCGAACGTCGAGGGATTGAGACGGCCGCCGTAAATCTTGAGGCGCAGGAGCCCCGGCGTCTCGCTGTCCATGTGGTACAGAAGCTCATCGGTCAGGGTGAGCACGGCGCGTGAGCCCGCGGAGTCGTCGATGAGCCTGATCGCGGTCACGTTGTACGAGGGCGAGCCGATCGACAGAATCATTCGCTTCTCGTCGAGGTCGATCTTGTCCGCCGCGTTCGGGGCGAGGATCGCCGAGATGAACTCGAGCGGGACCATGACTGCGCCCGCGTCGTAGCGCACCGGCACTCTCATGAGAACCGCCTCGTCGTCGACGAGGACGACGCGCGTGTCGATCGTGAACATGTAGCGCCGCTCGCCGATGCGGAGCACGAGCTTTCGCGAGTCGGGATTCCAGTACTTGGTCGCCTTGAATATGCGCGTGAGATCGAAGGCGGAGACGAAAAGCTCCTCGCTGTCCTTCTCGAGCTTGAGAAGCGGCACGTCCTCCTTCTGGCGGCCGTCGGCGTACACGATGCCGAGGGTCCTCCCGGAGGCGAGGGCCGGCGGCATGGGCGGGGCCGCCGATGCGGATTCGATCGCACCCCCGACGACGGCGAGCCCGAGCGACATGAGGAACAGGGCGATCGCCGCGATCCTTAGAGCGGGACTCATGATGCGAGCGGACCCTGTCATCTCTTCCGATCACGCTCCTTGAGCGCGCGGCGCATCTCGCGCTCCGCCTCGCGCTCGGCGATCGTTCGCCGCTTGTCAATCTCCCGCTTGCCCTTCGCGAGCCCGAGCTCGACCTTGACCTTGCCGGCATCGTTGAAATAGAGCTTGAGCGGAACGAGCGTGAGCCCTTTCTCCTTCACCTTTCCCATGAGCCTGCGGATCTCGCCGCCATGCATGAGGAGCTTGCGCTTTCGCGTGGCCTCGTGATTGTAGCGGTTCCCTTTGGAGTAGGGGCTGATATGCGCGTTGTGCAGGTACAGCTCTCCGCGGTCGACCCCGGCGTAGGAGTCCTTGAGGTGCGCCGCCCCTTCCCTGAGAGATTTCACTTCCGTGCCGACGAGCACGATCCCGGTCTCCATCGTTTCGAGGATTTCATAATCATGCCGGGCCTTTCGGTTCGTGGCAATGACCTTCACCGGGATCTTCCCTTCCATGGTGCACGGGAATGCGACGTGCCGCGGCCGGGGCGTACCAATGCGCCGCGCCCGCGGGGACAGCCACGCGAAAACTAGCAAAGGGACAAGGGGTTTGCAAGGCAAAACGCCCTGCGGGCAGGGCCGAGAGGCGCCCACGAGGGCCGCCGCGGACGAATGGCGCCGGGCGGCCCGAGCGCAGCCGTGGGGCATCGCGCCGGGCGGCCTCAAAAGTCGGGTATTCAGCGCCGCGGATGAGGTATACTCCGATCACGCCGGAGCCCGGCGACTGGAGGCGCCCGATGGAAGACAGGATCAACAAAAGGTTCAAGCGGACGTGGCTCCCGCGAATGATGCCCATCGGGGGGATCGTCATACTGCTGCTTCTCCTCTTGCCCCAAATCCTGCACAAGGCGCCGAACAGGCGCGAGCTCTCGCGCGTCGAGCCCCCGGGCGCCCCGAAAGTCTTTTCGACCGGCTACGCCAAATCGGATTCGCTCCTGAACGAGGGGCTGAACGCGTTCGACCGGAAGGATTATGAAGAGGCTTCGCGCCTTCTGTCCAAGGAGCAGTTCTACTGGTCCGTGCGCGTCCGGGAGAAAGAGATAATGTCCTACCCCGAGGATCTCCTCTTCTACCTCGGGCTCTCCGACTTCTATCGCGGCCATCCCGAGATGGCGGCGCACCTTCTCGCCGAGGAAGAAAAGGGAAATCCGGTCGACGAAAAGTATCCCTGGTACCTCGGGCACGTCTACATCGCGCTCGGCCGCTACGGCGACGCGCGCGCGGAGCTCGAGAAGGTCGTGACGCTCGGGGGAAGACTCTCGGCGCAAGCCCAAGCCAAGATCAAGTCGCTTCCGATGCAGCCTGGCTCTCCGAGCGGAAAATAGGGACCTGCGGCGATGAGGCTTCGCTCATGCAAGCTCCCCGTCCGGCGCCGAGCGTGCGCGTGACCGGGGGGGTCTCATCTACCAGTTCGCGATCCTCTTCCCGTTCGAATCGGTCATGGTGCCTGTGACGGCGAATATGAGATCGATGAGGCACCAGATCCACAACGGAACGAGGAAGAAGAGCCCCAATCCAATGAGCCAGATCGTCGACCAGCCGATGACGGCCAGGATGAGCATGATGATCCCCGTCCCCGTCTTGCCGATGTAGAACCGGTGCACCCCGAGCTGCCCGAGGAAAAGGACGAGAAGCGTCGTCGCGAGCCTCGATCTGGTCGAGGCGTCCGCGGCGGCCGACTTCACGAGTCTGACTCCGCACTTGACGCACACCTCGGCCTGCGGCCCGGCCTCGGCGCCGCAGCTTTGACAGAACCTATTTCCCTTCGGGTTCTTCACGCCGCACGAGGTGCAATAATCGGCGTTCTCACCGAGCTGCTGCCCGCAATTTCTGCAATACATGTCGTCCCCCTTCCTGCCGTGACTGAAATCTAGGGCATATATAGTACGTATTTGGCGCCCTCTCGGATCGAGAAAATCTGCATCGGTGAAACGCCGATCGCCTCCCCGTTCCCGCCCAGGTATTTCATGCAGACCTGATGGGAGCCCGGGGCGCACTCCATGCGGAAGAGGCGAATCTCGGCCGGCAGCGTCTGCCACGAGCGGGTGTCGGCGCGGTCGACGGCCGAGAGAACCTTGCCGAGGACGTCGACGGCCGTGCCCCGCGCCCCGTCACCCGCG
>JBGPBA010000029.1:0-8182 GCA_041481005.1 Candidatus Krumholzibacteriia bacterium
CCCGAGTCGGGGTTGAGGAGCCCCGCGATGATCGAGATCGTCGTCGTCTTGCCCGCGCCGTTCGGGCCGAGGAGCCCGAATATCTCCCCCTCGGCGACGCCGAAGCTCAGCCCGGCGAGCGCCTGGGTATCTCCGTACGATTTGAAGAGCTCATGGATCTCTATCATTCGATTCCTCCGGACACCGGACACGCACGATGCTTGGAATGACGCGTGGCAAGGGTAACGCAACGGGTCGCCCGCGTCCATTGCCGTTTATTCGATTGCCTCGCCCGATTCGTTTTCTATACAATACGTTTCTTCGCAGCGAAGGTTGTACGGATACCGATCGACCCATTCACTCCAAGGGGGTAGGCATGAATCGCCTGATCGCAACAGCGATGGTCGTGGTCGCGCTGGCGCTCGTCGCGCCGGCGGGGACGCTCCGCGCCGAGAGCCTCCACGCGATCACCTTCGACGATCTCATTTCGCTCGGGAGAATCGGGAGTCTCGAGGTCTCGCCCGACGGGAAGTGGATCGCCTTCGAGGTCACGTGGTTCGACAAGGCCGCGAACTCGTCGAACACCGACATCTACCTCGCGCCGATGGCCGGAGGCGCGCCCATCCGATTCGTGCGGAGCGAGGGAGACGACTCGTCGCCGGCGTGGTCGCCCGACGGGAAGTACCTCGCGTTCGTCTCGGACCGCGACGGCACCTCGCAGATCTGGATCATCCCCATGGGGGGCGGCGAGGCGAAGCGGATCACGAACGTTCCGACGGGCGCCGAGAATCCGCGCTGGTCGCCGAACGGCCGGCTCATCGCCTTCACCTCCAACGTCTACCCCGACTGCGCCGACATGGACTGCAACGGGAAGAAGCTCGATGAAGCGAAGAGCAGCAAGGTAAAAGCGCGGCTCGTCGACTACCTCCTCTTCCGGCATTGGAACCACTGGCGAAACGGCCGCTGGAACCACCTCTTCATCACGGACCTCGACGGGAAGAACATCGCCGAGATCACGACGGGGCGGTTCGACGTGCCGCCGATCGCGCTCGGCGGAGATCGCGACATCGACTTCTCACCGGACGGGAAGGAGCTCTGCTTCGCGATGAACCCCGACTCGTTCCCGGCGGCCTCGACGAACAACGACCTCTACGCGGTCGCGCTCCCCGACGGGAAGCCGGCGTCCATCACCGCCGCGAACCATTCGAACGACAACAATCCGAGGTACTCGCCCGACGGCCGCTACATCGCCTACCGGGCGCAGATGACCCCCGGGTTCGAGTCCGACAAGTACCGGCTCATGCTGTACGACCGAAAGACTCGGACAATCGCGAATCTCACCGAGGCGTTCGACTACAGCATCGACCATGTCGCGTGGGGAGGCGATTCGCGGGTACTCTACTTCACGGTCGAGGACATGGGGCGAACCTCCATCGGCAAGGTCTCGATCAAGGGGGGCGACGCCTCGCTCGTCATCAAGGCGGGCTGGGTGACGGGCCTCGGGGCGAGCCCCGACGGGAAGTACGTGGTCTATACGCAGGAGAACGGCACGCATCCGGCGGAGCTCTACCGGGCGACGGCGAAGGGCAAGGAGATCACGCAGCTCACCGACATCAACGCCGGCACCGTCGGTAAGATCAAGATGAACCCGCTCGAGGAGTTCACGTATGACGGGGCGCTCGGGGCAAAGATCCACGGGTTCATCCTCAAGCCCCCCTTCTTCGAAGAGGGGAAGAAGTATCCGCTCATCCTCCTCATTCACGGCGGCCCGCAGGGGGTCTTCGGCGACGAGTTCCATTACCGCTGGAACGCGCAGATGTTCGCCTCCCCGGGCTACGTCGTGGCCATGGTCAACCCGCACGGGAGCACGGGCTACGGGGCTGCATTCACGAACGAGATCAGCGGCGACTGGGGCGGAGCGTGCTTCACCGACGTCATGAAGGGAGTCGACTACCTCAAGACCCTTCCGTACGTCGACGCCGGCCGAATCGCGGCGGCGGGCGGCTCATTCGGAGGATACATGGTCAACTGGATCGAGGGGCACACTGACGGCGTGTTCCGCTGCCTCGTCTCGCACGAAGGGGTTTACAACATCGAAAGCATGTACGGCTCGACCGAAGAGCTCTGGTTCCCCGAGTGGGAGTTCAAGGGAACGCCCTGGACGAATCCCGAGACGTACGCAAAGTGGTCTCCCAACCGGTTCGCGGCCGCCTTCAAGACGCCGTGCCTCGTCGTGCAGGGCGAGCTCGACTTCCGCGTCCCGGTCGAGGAAGGGCTTCAGTTCTTCACCGCCCTCCAGCGGCGCGGCGTGCCCTCGGAGCTCCTCTACTTCCCCGACGAGGGGCACTTCGTCGCGAAGCCGCTCAACGCCGAGTTCTGGTGGAAAACGCTCCAGGAGTGGTTCGCGAAGTATCTGAAGTAACGTATCGGGCGGGCGTCGTCCGCGGGGGCGGCGCCCGCAATCCCCGCGCCCAGCCGCCCCTAACAAAAAAACCGGAAAGGAACCGATGAAGGGGTCACGCGGGCCCGCTCCCTCAGAACCTTTTCCGGTTCAAATCTCGAACCGACGCCGATCGGCAATCGTTCGATATCGACGCCCTGTTTCAGCCTAGCGAGGCGATTATAGCATAGCCTCGAGCGAACTCAAAACGAATTCTCAAGGAAGGTTGATGATTCCTTGCCCGACGGGGGCGACCTTCCCCGCGACCCTCACTTCCTCGATCGTCCCCCGCTCCGAATTGACGTGAACCCACATGAGGCTCGGCCGCTTGATCTCGATTCCCTGCTCGATGAGCAGGTTGAGCTTCATCGGGAACTTGAGGATCCGCGCGAGATAGCCGCCGAGGGCGCCCGCGGCCGACCCGGTCGCCGGATCCTCGATGACGGCGAGCGTCGGAGCGAAGAGGCGCGCGTGCGCGCCCGGGCCCTTGCCGGTGAGGCGCGCGAAGAGGTAGATCGCGTGCACGCCGTGGCGCTTGATCACCTTCACCGCGTCTTCGATGTTGCAGTGGGCGTTCTGGACGGCGGCAAGCCCCGTCGCCTCGATAATGAGAAAATCGAGCCCGTTTGAGATGACGCCGCCGCCGAGGATCTCCTCGGGCTTCATCCCGAGGGCGCGCGCCGCCTGCTCGCGATTCTGGAGAGCGGAGCCGAACTGGGGAAGCGGCTGGTGCATCGTGAGCAGCTGGATCTTCTTGCCTTTGTACTCGATATCAACCTCGATGCCGCCGACGCCGAGCTCGAGAACGAGCTTCTCCGGCATCTTCTTTCCCGCCTTTGTCCGCATGGCGAGTACGTAGGCGGTGCCGATCGTCGGGTGGCCGGCGAAGGGAATCTCCTCCGCAGGCGTGAAAATGCGGACCCTCGCGGCGGAAGCTGCGGCCTTCGGGGGAAAGACGAAGGTTGTCTCGGAAAAATTCATCTCCCTGGCTATCGCCTGCATCTGGGCCTGGCTGATTTGACCCGGTGTCGGAAAAACAGCAAGCTGATTGCCGCCAAGGGGTTTCTCGGTAAAGACATCGACGTGCTCATACTTCAATTCTCGAGCCATACCTTATTCCTCTGCAGGTAGAGTTTAGTTACAGATGCCCTCGGGGCCATCTTACCAGACGATGCTCGAAACCAAGAAGAAAAAAAAGGTACTTCCGGAAGCGGCACGGGGGGCCCTCCGGGGGGCCATTTTTCCTTTTGCCGAAGGAGAACGATGCGCTATAGTCCCTCCTGCGTCCAGAGCATCTTAACCGCAACTCAGGCATGGAGGTGATTACGGATGAAGCTCCTCAAGGTCGCTTCGGTTCTCGCCCTCGCGGGTCTTGTTGTGTCCCTATCGAGTGTCTGTCCGGTTTGGGCGCAGGAAAAGGTCCAAGAGAAAAGCATGAATCCCCAGGAAAAGAGCGTGACTCCGCAAGAAAAGAGCACGAATCCCATGGTAATCTTCAAAACGACATTGGGATCCTTCAAAGTGGAGCTCTACCCCAAGGAAGCTCCCATCACGGTCAAGAATTTTCTCAATTACGTCGACAAGAAATACTATGACGGCACGATCTTCCACCGGGTCATCCCGGGCTTCGTCATTCAGGGAGGCGGGTTCGACAAGGAAATGATGCACAAGGCGACCGAGCCCCCGATCAAGAACGAAGCCACGAACGGTCTGAAGAACCTCAAGGGAACTCTCTCCATGGCCCGCACGCCGGACATCGGCAGCGCGACGAGCCAGTTCTTCGTGAACCTCATCGACAACGCCCCGCTCGACCATACGGGCGAGACGCCGTCCGCCTACGGCTATGCGGTATTCGCGAAGGTCGTCGAGGGCTGGCCGGTGATTGAGAAGACCGCGGCGGTCAAGACGGTCACCAAGGGACAGTACCAGAACGTCCCGGCCGAGCCGGTTATCGTTATCTCGGCCACGAGGGTGGGCGCACAGAAGGCCCCCGAGGCGCCGAAGGGCGCCGAGGCCCCGAAGACCGCGCCGGCGCCGAAGGCCCCCGAGGCGCCGAAGACGAAGTGACGCCGCGCTGATTAAACGCTGAGCGGCAGCCAGATGGAGAATCGGGCCCCCTGGCCCAGGTCGCTCTTGCAGAAGATCTTTCCGCCGTGCCCGGCGACGATCTTCTGCGAGACGGAAAGACCGATCCCGAGCCCCTTCACGTTCTTGTTGGTCGAGCTCGATGTCCGTGTGAACGGCTCGGCGAGGGTTGCGATCTTTTCGGGCGGGATGCCGATCCCGTCATCCTGAATGCCGATAACGATCGAGGGAGAGCCGCCGAGCTCCCGCGCGCTCCTGGCGGGCGGAAGGTAGGCGGCTTTCTCGTTTTCGGAGGCCTCGCCGCCATAGAGCCGCGCGTCTAGACCTGAGTCCGCGCTCGAGCGCCGATCGCCGACCTCGATTCCTTCATCGGGCCCCGGCGGCCCTTCGGCGACCCTGATCTCCACGTGGATCGTGCCTCCCCGCCCCACGAAATTCAGGGCGTTGTCGAGAATGCCCCGAAGCACGATTCTGAGCTTCGCCGCGTCGACCATCGCCTTCCGGTCGATCGCGCGGTCGTCGACCGAGACACGCACCTGTTTTTCCTCGAGCTCCGGAATGATCGCCCGCAGCGCCTCCTCGACGAGCCCCGATATCTCGCACGCCTCGAACCGGAAATCGCCGGCGTCGAGATCGACGTCGTTGAGCGAGAGAATGTATTCGACCCTGTCCTGAAGCCTCGTAACGGCGTCGCGCGCCATGTCGACGAGCACGCCGTCCCCCGTGTCCGCGGGCTCGAGGGACCAGAGGGCGCTCTTGAGAACGGTGAGCGGCGTGCTGAGCTCGTGCGATGTGCGGCCGATGAACTCGCGCTTCACTCCGGAGAACCGCTCGAGCTCGAGCTTCGACGTGACCGCCGCCTGATAGAGAAACGCGTTTCGTATCGTGATAGACGCCACCCGGACGAGCACGGAGAGCAGCTCGTTGTCGAAATGGTCGAGCGCCTCCCCCGTGACGGTGCCGCTGTAGACGAGCATGCCGAGGAGGGTCCCCCGGTCAGCGAGCGCGATCGCGTTCGAGAAGCCCGCGTCGACGAGCGTCTGCATCGCGCCTTCGCCGCTCGCGGCGGAAGCGCCCTTCGAGGAGAAGAACTCGTCGAGGTGAACGGGACCGCCCGCGCCCTCGAGCCAGCCCGCGAGGCCCGAGCCCGCCTCTATCGGGGCGAGCGCGTCGGGGCGCGCGAGGCCGAGCGACCGGCAGGGCTCGAGGCGCTCGGTGCCCGGCACGGCGAGGTAGAGCGCGACGCGCTTCACCTTGAGCCGCCCCATCACGGTCATGAGAAAAAGGCTTACGATCGTGCCGAGATCGAAGGTGGTTCCGAGCTTCTCGATGAGGCTGAACAAGGCGTCAAAGGCGAGTTCCCGCCGCTCGAGGCGGTCCTCGATGCGCCGCGCATCGCCGCCGCGCATCGGTTTGTTCGAAATGGTCCGCGCCATATCGTCGCCCTCCGGCTTCCCGCCGCCTAGATCGAGGATTCGACCGACTCCTTGATCGTGAAGTAATCCTCGAGGTTGAGGAGCCTGAATACCGAGCGCACCTTGGGAGAGATCTTCATGAACACGACCTCGCCTCCCGCGTCGCGGAGCGAGGAAACGATGCCGAGGAGTATCCCGACTCCCGCGCTCGAGATGAACGGCACCTTCTCGAAGTCGAGTGTGATCCGCACCATCTTCTTCGCGAGGAGCTCGGCGAGCAGCCGCTCCATGCCGAGCGCCCCCTTCGTGTCGAGATCCCCGCTCAAACGGATGACGTGCGAACCGTCACTGCATTGACGGGGCTCGCTCGCCTCGAACTGAGCCATTTCCGACTCCTTTCCTGCGTGATCGGCGGTCCGTGAGGAATCAATCGATTTCTGGAAAATGACCTTGTTGGAGCCCGACTCGCGCTCGTAGTGGAGCTGCTCGACGATCCGCCTCGTCATGATGAGTCCGAGCCCCCGGCCCTTTCGCTCGGCGATATGCGCCCCGAGATCGAACCCGGCCTCTCCCGAGGGATCGAAGGCCGTGCCCTTGTCGATGATGGAGATGACAAGCTTCTCCCCCCGCCTCTCGAGCTCCACCTGGACCCACTCGCGCGAGTCCTGGGCGAGCCCGTGCTCGACCGTGTTTTGGAGGAGCTCGTATATGCTGAAGCGGATCTCGAACGATGTGCCGCTCGAAAATCCGAGCACGCCGGCGATCATATACGCGCACCGCGCGGCCCGCTCGACGTTCTCCTCGATCGCGGCGAGGTAAATGGAGTATCGATCCTCGTTGTCCTCGTCGCGGGCGCAGAGGAAGCTCAAGTCATGGCCGAGAACGCGAAGCCCGAGCTCTTCTCCCGGCGTCTCGGGCGGGGCATCGCCGTCGATTGACACGATCGCGTTCCGCGCGGCGATTTCGCGCGCCACGTCCCGCACGACGCCCGTCGCGGTCCCGGGCAGCTCGAAGCGAATTGAAGGCACGCCGCAGTCGGAGGCCACCATGACGAGGCTCGAGAGCCGCCCGAGGAGCCCGAGCGCCTCGACGCCTCGGCACCGCACCCGAACGGCGAGCGTGCGCGGGTCGACCGCCTCGAGCTGCATATGCGTGCTTCGATCCAAATGATCCCTCATTCGAAGAGAACCGTTTCGAGACGCTCCATACGATCGGCCGGCGCCCGCTCGACGCGGATCGCGGTCCATGAGAATGCGGCGACGAGACCCGCCGCGAGGAAGATGACGAGCGCCATGATCCGTATTCTGAGACTCACCGATCTCATGCGCATCGGGCTCGACTCACCCCCTCGGGAAAATCTCGATGAACGGGGAGATAATGACGAAAAGGAAGCCTGCGGCAAGGAGGACGCACGCCCCCGCGATGCGGAGCCATGAAGTCTCGAGGCGTCTCGCTGAGCGTATTTCAGAGAAGTGGTGCATAATCATACTATTCATTCAAATGGCGGCCTGCCGGCCCGCCCTGGGCCCGCGCGGCCATAACGCCGCTCGACCGCATAGTCGCCTGCGGAACAATGAGTTAGCGCGGTCATGCCGCTCGCGGCCGGGCTGTCACGATGAGGCACGAGCAAGAACTATTCACAACAAGGGGCAACTGCGAGGGAATATTGGAAATAAGAAGAAATGGGAAGCAATCGAGCGGCGGGGCACAAAAAGGGCATCCTTAAAGAGGATGCTCCAAAAGGGCGTCCTCCGCAAGAACGCCCCCATAGACATTTCGCGCGCGCCCCGGCCTCAGCCGGGCGGATCAGGGCGCTTTCTTCAGCGCCTCGGACCTTTCGCCATCGCGTTCTTTATCGCGTGCGAGATGCGCACGATGTGGCGGTGCTCCTCCTCGATGATGCGGTCGATCTCACCCCTGCCGAGCCGATCGTCGGTCATCCGCTGCATGCTCTGGAAGAAGAGGATCGTGTCCTTCTCGAACCCGAGTGCCGCCCTGAGCGCTTCGATCTCATTGGCGACCTTCGAGGCGAGCTTCTCGGCCTCGTGCACGTTCGTAAACAGCCGCGACTTCACGAGTGCGTCGAGATAGAGGTACTCCTCGCTGTCCGGGTCCGCGTATGTCGGCAGCGTATCCCTCGGCGGCAGTTTCTCCCGGAGGGTCTTGAAGGTCGCATAGTGCAGCTTCTCCTGCTCCATGAGGTCTGTCAGCACCGCCTTGATCTCTGCGTCCTTCGAGAGAGAAGCGGCCTTGCGGTAGTACG
>JBGPBA010000030.1:0-8180 GCA_041481005.1 Candidatus Krumholzibacteriia bacterium
ACGACCGCGACGTGGTCCTCATAGCGAGGGTGGGAGACGTCGACGAGGTGCAGCAGGAGGTCCGCCTCCCGAACGTCCTGAAGCGTCGCCTTGAAGCTCGCGACGAGGTGGGGCGGAAGCTTCCGGATGAATCCGATCGTGTCGGTGAGGAGGAACGGCTCGGCCCCCGGAGCATTCACGCGTCGCGTCGTGGAGTCGAGCGTCGAGAAGAGCCGGCTGCTCTCGAGAACGCTCGCCCCGGCGAGGCGATTGAGAAGGGTCGATTTGCCCGCGTTCGTATAGCCGACAATCGTGACGTTGAAGAGGTCGCGGCGCTTCTTGCGCCGTTCCTCGGCCGCCGTGCCGAGGTTGCGCAGCTCGCGGTTCAGGTGGGCCATGCGGTCATACGCCTTCCGCCGATCGACCTCGATCTGCGTTTCGCCGGGGCCCCGCGTGCCGATCCCGCCCTCCTGGCGCGAGAGGTGCTCCCAGAGGCGCCTCAGGCGCGGGAGCGCGTAGTTGAGCTGCGCGATCTCGACCTGGATCCTGGCCTGCCGCGTCCGGGCGCGCCGCGCGAAGATGTCGAGGATGAGCTCGGTGCGGTCGATGACGTTGACCTCGAGGCGCTTCTCGATGTTCCGCGCCTGAGCGGGGGTCAAGTCGTCGTCGAAGATGATGAGGTTGACGCCGCGCTCGTGGATAACGCCGGCGATCTCGTCGATCTTGCCACCGCCGATGTAGGTGGAGCCGTCGACGCGGGTCCTATTCTGGATGGTGTACCCGACGACCGCGGCGCCGGCCGTACTCGCGAGGAGATCGAGCTCTCGGAGATTCTCGAGCTCGTCCTCGCGCCGCACCTTCGGGAGCGTGATTCCCACGAGAAAGGCGCGCTCGCCCGAGGCGTCCGTCTGGTATCTACTCTTCGGCATCCTCCCCCGAATCCCCGGTCTCTTCCTCCGCGGCCCCCGCTTCGTCCTCCGGGGCCTCCGGTTCGCCCGAACCCTCTTTCGACTCGCCCTCGCCCGCCACGAGCGCGATCCCGACGACCGCGTCACCCTCGTTCAGGGTGATGAGCTTGACCCCCTTCGTGGCCCTGCCGAGCACGGGAACACCCTTGACCGAGCTCCGGATGATGATGCCGCCGCGCGTGATGACCATGATCTCGTCGGTCTCGAAGACCTCTTTGACCGCGACGAGGTCGCCGTTGCGCTCGTCGGTCGAGATGCAGACGACGCCCTTTCCGGCGCGCTTCGTATTGCGGAAATCCCCGACGCGCGTGCGCTTCCCATACCCATGCTCGGTCACGGCGAGGATCTCGGCGTCGCGCTTCACGACGACCATCTCGACGACCTCGTCCCCCTTGTCGAGCCGGACCCCGGTGACCCCCTGCGCCCCGCGCCCCATCTCGCGCACGTCCCCCTCGCTGAAGCGGATCGCCTTGCCCTTGCGCTTCGCGAGCATGATGTCGTCCTGTCCCGAGGTGAGCCGCGCCGCGATGAGCCGGTCGCCGTCGCGGAGCGTCACCGCGATGATGCCGCCCCGGCGCGGGTTCGCGTAGGCCGAGAGCTGCGTCTTTTTGATGAAACCGTCCTTCGTGGCCATGATGACGTACCCGTCCCCGCCGAAATCGCTCACCGGCACGAAGGCGGTGATGTTCTCCTCGCGCGACATCTCGAGGAGGTTCACGATCGCCTTGCCGCGGGCGAGGCGCCCACCCTGCGGGATCTCGTGCACCTTGAGCCAGTACGCCTTGCCCCGGTCGGTGAAGAAGAGGATGTAGCTGTGCGTCGAGGCGACGAATAGCTGCTCGACGAAGTCCTCCTCCTTCATCCCGAGACCCGCGATTCCCTTGCCGCCGCGCCGCTGGCGCCGGTACGTCCCGACGGGGATGCGCTTGATGTAGCCCGTGTGCGTGATCGTGATGATCATGTCCTCTTCGGCGATGAGGTCCTCGATCTGGAACTCCCCCTCCTCGTCGACGATCTCGGTGCGCCGCTCGTCGCCGAAGCGCGTCTTGAGATCCTCGAGCTCCTCCCGGATAATCGCGAGGAGCCGCGTGCGGCTCTCGAGAATCGACCGGTAGAACTCGATCTTCTTGATCAGCTCGAGGTACTCGTCCTCGATCTTCTTGCGCTCGAGGCCGGTGAGGCGCTGCAGTCTGAGGTCGAGGATCGCCTGCGCCTGAATCTCGGAGAGCTTGAACGTCTTTATCAAGCCCTTCCTCGCTTCGTCGGGCGAGGCGCTCTTCTTGATGAGCTGGACGATCTCGTCGATGTGGTCGAGGGCGATCTTGTACCCTTCGAGGATGTGGGCCCGCTCCTCGGCGCGGGTGAGGTCGTACTTCGTCCTTCGGGTGATGACCTCCTCGCGGTGCGCGAGGAACCGGTCCATGAGCTCGCGGAGGGTCATGACGGCGGGCTTGCCGTCGGCGAGGGCGAGCATGATGACGCCGAAGGTGACCTGGAGCTGCGTGTGGGCGAAGAGCTGGTTGAGGACGACCTTCGGATAGGAGTCCTTCTTGAGCTCGATGACGATTCGCATCCCTTCCTTGTCCGACTCGTCGCGGACGTCCGAGATGCCCTGGATCTTCTCGACCCGCACGAGCTCGGCGATCTTTTCGATGATCGAGGCCTTATTGGTCTGGTACGGGATCTCGTTGATGATGATGCTCGTCTTGCCGCTCTTCTGCGTCTCGATGTTCGCCCGGGCGCGGAGCAAGATCTTCCCTTTGCCGGTCGTAAACGCCTCGCGGATTCCCGCGCGGCCGTAAATGATGCCGCCCGTCGGGAAATCGGGGCCCGTCACGATTTTGCTCAATTCCTCGGGGGTGATGCGCTCGTTGTCGAGCACCGCCTCGAGGCCCTCGACGATCTCGCTCAGGTTGTGGGGAGGGATGTTGGTCGCCATGCCGACGGCGATGCCGGTCGCGCCGTTGATGAGGAGGTTCGGCACCCTCCCGGGCAGAACGAGCGCCATCTGGCGGGTCTCGTCATAGTTCGGCCCGAACTCCACCGTCTCCTTCTCGAGGTCGGCGAGGAGCTCCTCGGCGATCTCCGTCATCCGCACCTCGGTGTACCGCTCGGCCGCCGGCGGGTCGCCGTCGATCGAGCCGAAGTTACCCTGCCCGTCGACGAGCGGGTAGCGCAACGAGAAATCCTGCGCGAGCCGCGCCACGGCGTCGTAGACCGCCGCCGTGCCGTGCGGATGGTAGTTGCCGGTCACGTCGCCGGTGAGCTTCGCCGATTTCCGGTGCGGCTTGTTGTGCGCGATTCCGAGGTCGTTCATCGCCAGCAGGATGCGCCGGTGGACCGGCTTGAGGCCGTCCCGCACGTCGGGGAGCGCGCGAGAGATGATGACGCTCATCGCATAGTCGAGGTAGCTTTCCTTCATCTCGTCTTCGATGTAGACCGGTATCACCCGCTGCCTCGTAATGTCCATTCGGTACTCCTCGCGTGTCAGATATCAAGGTTTCGCACGGAGAGGGCGTTTTCGACGATGAAGTTCTTCCGCGGTTCGACGGCGTCTCCCATGAGAATCGTGAAGATCTGGTCCGCCTCGACGGCGTCCTCGAGCGTGATCTTGAGAAGCGTGCGCCGCTCGGGGTCCATCGTCGTTGTCCAGAGCTGATCGGGGTTCATCTCGCCGAGGCCCTTGTAACGCTGGACGTAGGCGCCCTGGCTCCCGCCGATCTCCTTGAGAATTTTCTCCTTCTCCTTGTCGTCGTATACGTAGCGCTCGTCCTTGCCCTTCTTGATGCGGTAGAGCGGCGGCTGAGCGATGTAGACATAGCCGTGCTTGACGAGCTCCGGCATGTAGCGGAAGAAGAGCGTGAGGATGAGCGTCCGGATGTGCGCCCCGTCGACGTCGGCGTCGGTCATGATGATGATCTTGTGGTAGCGCGCTTTCGTGATGTCAAAGTCCTCCCCGCCGACCCCGGTGCCGAGCGCCGTGATGACCGTCTTGACCTCCTCGTTCGAGAGAATCTTATCGAGGCGCGCCTTCTCGACGTTGATGATCTTCCCGCGGAGCGGCAGGATCGCCTGGAAACGGCGGTCCCTCCCCTGCTTCGCCGAGCCGCCCGCCGAGTCGCCCTCGACGAGGTAGAGCTCGCACTGAGCCGGGTCCTGGAGCGAACAGTCGGCGAGCTTCCCCGGCAGCGTGCTCGTCTCGAGCGCGCTCTTGCGCCGGACGAGATCGCGCGCCTTCCGCGCCGCCTCGCGCGCCCGCGCCGTCTGCGTCGCCTTGTCTATGATCTTGTGGGCGACCGCCGGGTGCTCCTCGAGGTACTCGGCGAGCTTCTGCCCGACGGCGCTCTCGACGTATCCCTTGATCTCGCTGTTCCCGAGCTTCCCCTTCGTCTGCCCCTCGAACTGCGGGTCGGGGAGCTTGACGCTGATCACGGCGGCGATCCCCTCGCGGATGTCGTCTCCGCTGAGGGTGAGCTTCTCCTTCTTGGCGGCGCTCTCTTTCTGCGCGTAGTTGTTGAGGGTGCGGGTGAGGGCCGCCTTGAAGCCGATGAGGTGCGTCCCGCCGTCGACCGTGTTGATGTTGTTCGCGAAGGCGAAGATGCTCTCCGTGTAGCCGTCGTTGTACTGGATCGCGCACTCGAGCTCGTAATCGTCACGCTTGTCCTCGATGAGGATCGGCGGCGTGTGGAGGACGTCCTTGTTCTGGTTGAGGAACTTGACGAACGAGGCGATGCCTCCCGTGTATTTGAACTCGTGCCGCTTGCTCGTCCGCTGGTCCTCGAAGTTGATCGTGATCCCCTTGTTGAGAAAGGCGAGCTCGCGGAAGCGCTGCGAGAGTGTATCGAAGCTGTATTCGGTCGTCGTGAAGATCTCCGTGTCGGGGAGGAACGTAACAAGCGTCCCGCGGCGGTCCTTCGTTCCAGCCTGCGCCTCGGAGACGACGTCGGTCGCCGGATTCCCCCGCGCGTAGCGCTGCTTGTATACTTTTCCGTCGCGCCATATCTCGACGTCGAGCCATTCCGAGAGGGCGTTCACGACGGAGAGGCCGACGCCGTGGAGGCCCCCCGACACGCGATAGCTCTTGTGGTCAAACTTCCCGCCCGAGTGGAGCGTCGTGAGGACGACCTCGACGGCGGGCCGCTTCTGCGTCGGATGGATGTCGACGGGGATGCCGCGGCCGTTGTCGATCACGGTGACGGAGAGGTCCTGGTGGATCGAGATCTCGATCTGGTCGGCGTACCCCGCCATCGCCTCGTCGATGCTGTTGTCGACGACCTCGTATATCATATGGTGGAGGCCATGGATGTCGGTGGACCCGATGTACATCGCCGGGCGCTTGCGAACCGCATCGAGCCCTTTGAGCACCTGGATCCCTTTTGCGGTGTATTCTTTGTCCTGGCTCATCTCCTACGCGCGCTCCTTTTTGATCTCCAGCCGGATACCGGTGACGGTGAGCTTCGGAAACGCCCCCCGCACCAGCTCGACAATCTCCTTCTGGTGAAACCACAGCTCCTGCATCCAGACGCTCCCCTCGACCTCGACGTGCAGAATGCCGTCTCTCAATACGCGAGGACGACTCCGCTTCGCGATCACCTCGCCCACCACCTCCGGCCACCCCTGCTGGAGCCGTCCTTCTTCGAATTTTTCGTCGAGCCCGAGGGACGCGAGCACCTGGGGCAGGATCGCGCCGACCCTCGAAGACCGGTCACCCACGTTGGTTCTTCCCTCCCCGTTTATTCAGGTTATTCTACGCAGAAAGTGCCTAAAAAGAAACAAAAAACTCCCCGTGTTCGACCCGGAAAAACGCCGCGCCGGGAGGCTTCGGGCCGAGCTCGTCGGGCCGCGGGGTGGTGACGAAGCTCTGGTAGCTCTCCGTGAGGTGCTCGCGGACGCGCCCCACGGTGTCCCGGTCGAGCTCGGAAAAGATGTCGTCGAGGAGCACGACCGGCCGCTCCCCCCGTTTGTCCATGATCGTGAGCGCCTGCGCGAGCTTGAGAACAAGAGCCACGAGGCGCTTTCGCCCCTGGGAGCCGTACCGGCGCAGCTCGGTTTCCTCGAGGTACATCGAGACGTCGTCGTAGTGGGGCCCGGCCATCGTGTATCCGCGCCGCAGCTCCGTCTCCCGTACCCGGGCAAGGGCCTCGCGGAGCCCCTCGGCCGGATTGTTCCCCGCGGCGTCGAACGAGCAGACGTAGCTCATGGCGAAAGCGCTCCCCCCCGGCAAGACCTCGCCGAGGAGGTCGGCCGCCCGGTGTTCGATCCCCGCGAGGACGTCGCGCCTCGCCCGGACGACGGCCGCCGCCCGCGCGATGAGCGCCTCGTCCCACGCCTCGAGCCCGTCCGGCTCCCCTCCGCCCCGGGACGTCCGCTCGAGGAGGGCGTTTCGGTGGCGGACGATCCGCCGGTACTCCTTCAGGTCCTGGAGAAACGCGGGCGATATCTGGGCCGCCGTGTAATCGAGGTAGGCGCGCCTGTTCGCCGGCGGGCCGGCGGCGATGAGGACGTCCTCGGCCGTGAAGATCACGCTCGGAATGACCCTGATGATTTCGGAGATCCCCGCCGCTTTCCTGCCGTTCGCCGACACTCTGGGCCGCCCGGCGCGCTCGAGCCCGATCTCGATGTGAAAATCGACCCCCCCGTCGCTCCGCCCGGCCAGCCGGCACAAGAAATACTCTTCGCCGAAGCGGATCGCCTCATCGAGGCTCCGGGTCCTGAACGACCGCCCGAGGGAGAAAAGGTGTATCGCCTCGAGGAGGTTCGTCTTGCCCTGGGCGTTGAGCCCGGTGATGACATTCATCCCCGGCGCGAACGAGAGCGACGCCTTCGCGATGTTACGGAAGTTCGTGACGTCGATGCCCTGTATGATCACCCGCGCTCACCCCACCCCGCCGCGCTCGTACTCAGGTGATCCGAAGCGGCATGATGATGCAGAGCTGCTTCACGTTGCCGCCGTCGCCCGCGGGCTTCACGAGCGCCGCGTTGTCGGGCCGGTCGAGGAGAAACACAATCTCCTCGGCGTCGATCGTGCGCAGGACGTCGAGAACGTAGTTCGCGTTGTACCCGATGTCCAGCGGCTCCTCGGCGAAAGACGCCTCCATCTCCTCGTGCGCCTCGCCGAGCTCCTGCGTGCTCACGTTGAGGGTGAGCTTGTTCTTGCCGATGGAGAAGACGACCTGGCGTGTGAGGGTGTCGGAGAGGATCGAGACCCGCTTCGTGGCCTCGGCGAGGGCCGAGCGCGACACGAGGAGCTCCTTCTCGTTCTTTGTCGGGATGACGCGCTCGTAATTCGGGAAGGGGCCCTCGAGGAGCCGAGAATATATCGAGGTTTCCGCCATGTCGAAATTGATGCTGTTCTCGGCGATGCTCGTGCTGACCTCTTTCTCTCCCTGCGCGTACGTCCGGAGCGTGCTGAGCGCCTTCGGGGGAACGATCACGGCGATCTTGTGGACGTTCCCGAGGTCCATCGCGATCTCGACCCGCGCGAGCCGGTGGCCGTCCGTCGAGATCATGGCGATTCCCTTGCGGTCGACCTCCCACAGGACGCCGCAGAGCGCGGGCCGGGTGAGATCGGTGGAGACGGCGTACATTGTTTTTTGCGCGAGCTCCCCGATGATCTCGGGATCTATCTTGAAGGCGGTCTTGCTTTCCTGTTTCGGCAGCTTTGGAAAATCGTCCGCCCCTCGGGCGTTCACCACGAACCTGCTCTTTCCGCACGAGATCGTCACCTTCTCGGCCTCGGCCTCGAGAAGCACCTCGTCCCCGGCGAGCGATTTCACGATCTCGGCGATCTTCTTCGCCGGCGCCGCCACCTTCCCTTCCCTTTCGATCTTCCCATTCACCTTCGAGGTCACGGATATGTCGAGATCGGTGGCCGAGATGGTGAAGTTCCCTTTCTCCGCGCTGATGAGAACCGTCGCGAGAATGGGCATCGTCGTCTTACTCGGAACGACGGTCGATATGGCGTTCATCTTTCTGCTGAACTCATCGAGCGGAACCCGAACCTTCACACCGCCACCTCCTGAAATCGAGTGAAGTCGATTGCGGCCACGTCATGAAATCTCTATCGGGAGGAGAATGATACGCCATCCCCACCCTCGTCTTCAAGGAAAAGTTCGATTCACGAATGCCGGCGCCATTTCTTCTTCTTTCATTTCTCAAACGGTCGCGTCCATGCGAGACGAGAGTCCGGAGTACTATCCTATCCTATTTTAGAATAGGATAGATCAGTAGAGG
>JBGPBA010000031.1:0-7886 GCA_041481005.1 Candidatus Krumholzibacteriia bacterium
CTCCCCCCTGATCCGCCGCGCGATGAGCTGCGTGTACTGGGAGCCGAAATCGAGAATGACGATCGATTCCGTGGTCGTTGTCGCTTTCTTCGCCACCGCTCCTCCTCGCACGAGAACTAGTGTCTGAAATGCCTCACGCCGGTGAAGACCATGGCGAGGCCCAGCCGATTCGCCGTCGCGATGACCTCTTCGTCCCTGATCGAGCCGCCCGGCTGAATGATCGCCTTCACCCCCGCCTCGGCGAGAACCTCCACCCCGTCGGGGAACGGGAAGAAGGCGTCCGAGGCAGCCGAGGCGCCCTCGATCTCGAGCCCTTCGCGGCGTGCCTTGTCGACGGCGATCCGGCACGAATCGACTCTGCTCATCTGGCCGGCGCCGACCCCGACCGTGCCGGCGCAGTCGCAGATGACGATCGCGTTCGACTTGACGTGCTTCGCGATCTTCCAGCCGACCCTGAGCGCTTCCTCTTCCTTCGGGGAGGGCGCGCGCGAGGTCATGACCTTCACCCCATCGAGCTCGGGAAACCCCTCGTCGCGCTCCTGCAGGAGCAGAAGCGCCCCGAGCTCCTTCGACACGAATCCCGGCCGGCTCGTTTCCCACTCGTCCGCGGGTATGCCAACGAGGCGAAGGTTTTTCTTTTTCCCGAAAAGCTCAAGTGCCTCCTTTGAGAAGCCGCGGGCTACGACCACCTCGAGGAAGATCTCCCCGCAGACCTCGGCCGTCTTTGCGTCGACGACCCCGTTCAGCGCGACGACGCTCCCGAAGGCGGAGGTCTGATCGGTCCGCTTCGCACGGATGAAGCTCTCGTCGAGGGACCCGCACGCCGCCGCGCCGCACGGGTTCATGTGCTTCATGATGGCGCATGAGGCGGGACCGAGGTCGCGGCCGAGCTGAAACGCCGCGTAGAGGTCCTGAATGTTGTTGTAGGAGAGCTCCTTCCCCTGGAGCTGCTCGAGGCTCGAGAGCCCGCCGGAGGTGTCGAGTCCCCCATAGAGCGCGGCGCGCAGGTGAGGGTTCTCGCCGTATCGCAGATCCTGAATCTTCCGGTACGCATTGACCCAGATGCGGGGCATCTCCCCGGGCGCCGCCGTGATCCCGTCGAAGTACTTCGAAACCGACGCGTCGTAGGAAGCGGTGTGGAAGAACGCCTTCGCGGCGAGCCGGCGCCGCGTGTCGAGGCTCACCGATCCCTTATTCGCGTCCATCTCCGCGATGACCGCGTCGTAGTCGTCCGGGTCGACGACGACCGCCACCGAGTGAAAGTTTTTCGCGGCCGATCGGATGAGGGTCGGTCCGCCGATATCTATCTCCTCCACTATCTCCTTTTCACCGTAGGCGGGATTCGCCGCGGCCTCGCGGAAGCGGTATAGGTTGACGGCGACGAGGTCGATGAGGTCGATGCCGTGCTTCGCCGCCTGCTCGAGATGCGTTTTCTTGCTCCGGTCGGCGAGAATACCGCCGTGCACCTTGGGATGGAGCGTCTTCACGCGGCCGTCCATGATCTCCGGAAAGCCGGTGAAATCGCCGATCTCGGTGACGGGACGCCCGGCCGCGCGGATCGCCTTGGCGGTGCCCCCGGAGGCGATGATCTCGACCCCCCGCCCGGCAAGCGCCTTGGCGAAGGAGTCCAGCGACCGCTTGTCCGTAACACTCACGAGAGCTCTCTTGATCGTGACGTTCATCGCACGTACCTTTCTATTTCAATTCCCGGAAAGAGCAGTGCCAGCGCCATCCGATACCGCTCGGCGGTCTTCGCCGCCACCTCGGCGGGAAGCTCGGGCGCCGGCGGATGGTGATCCCAGCCGATTCGGTCGAGGTAATCGCGGACGAACTGCTTATCGAGGCTGGGCGGCGACTGACCCGGCCGGTACTCGTTCGCGAGCCAGAACCTGGACGAGTCGGGCGTGAGTGCCTCGTCGATAAGAACGACCTTCTCCCCGATCCACCCGAATTCGAATTTCGTGTCGGCGATGAGAATGCCGCGCGCGGCGGCGTACATTCTCGCCCTCGAGTATATCTCCAAGCTCATCTTCTCGAGCGCCGCGACGGCGTCGGCGCCGGCGATCGCCCACGCCTCGGCGAGCGTCACGTTGCGATCGTGGCCCGAATCGGCCTTCGTCGAAGGGGTGAACATCGGCTCGTCGAGGCGATCGGCCATGACGAGGCCCGGGGGAAGCAGTATCCCGCATACCGAGCCACTCTCCCGATACTCCTTCCACGCGGATCCGGCGAGATAGCCGCGCACGACGCACTCGAGGTCGATCCGCCGGGCCTTGTGGACGAGCATCGAGCGCCCCCCGAGCTCCTCCGGAAACCGTTTGAACGGCTCGGGGTAGTCCTCGACGTTCGTCGAGATCAAATGGTTCGGTACGCCGGTGAGCCACTCTGTCCACGCGGCCGACATCATGTTCAATACGATCCCCTTGCCCGGGATCGCCGTCGGGAGAATGGAGTCGTAGGCGGAGATCCGATCCGAGGCGACGATGATGAGCCTGTCGCCGAGGTCGTAGACGTCGCGCACCTTGCCTCTGAAGGCCGGGGCAATCGCGGCGAAGCCGGCCGGCGCCCCTTTCCGCTCACTTCGTTTCGCCAACGATGAACACCCTCCTCCCCTCGATGCGGAGCCCCCCCTCGGCGCAGAGCCTTACCGCTTCGGGATAGGCGGCGTGCTCCTCCGCGAGTATCCGGGCGCTGAGCGACTCGACCGTATCGTTCTCGTGCACGGGCACGACTCGCTGAACGATGATGGGGCCGGTGTCGACGCCCTCATCGACGAAATGGACCGTGCACCCCGAGTACCGAACGCCGTATTCGAGCGCCTGCCTCTGCGCGTCGAGTCCCTTGAAGCTCGGAAGAAGCGCCGTATGAATGTTCAGAATGCGGCCCCGGTACCCCCGCATGATTTCCCCTTTGACGATCCGCATGAACCCGGCGAGGCAGACGAGCTCAATCCCGCGCTCCTCGCAGAGGCGGACCATCTCGATGCTTGATTCCGCGCTCATCGAGCCCCGTTTCGGCCCGCAATCCACGACTGCGATCGGAATGCCCATCGCCGAGGCGATCCAGAGCGCCCCCGCGTCGGGGTTGTCCGTGATGAGCAACTCGATCGATGCGGGAAACTCGCTCGAACGGCAGGCCTTCGCGAGGGCTTCGAAATTGCTCCCTCTTCCCGAGGCGATGACCGCCACCTTCATCGTGTGAGCCATTGTCTCTCCCCGTACGTCCGGAAGACGGTGATCAAAAGACCCGAGAAGCGCCTCATGGGGCGCCGCGCGAAGGCGCCGCGCGGGATCGATGTCTCAATGAACAGCCAGCATATTATTCGCGGCGGGGATCAGTGTCAAGCGGGGTCTTTCGAAGATCCGGCACCTGGGCCGGAGCGAATCGGCCGGCAGCGACGCGCCGCCGGGCGGCGGGAAGAAGGGGCCGACGACCGCGACTTCGAAGGACGCGGTCCGCACGGTGTCCCCCCGCATCGCCGTGCTGACCCGCGCCCCGACGCGCCTCATGTCCGCTTCGAATCGCCCGTGCGCAAGGGGCAGGTACGGGCTGCAGACGATCTCGCTCACGGACACCCGCTTCGCGAAGTAGAATATCCCATGGCGCGGTCTGAGGCGCGGTGCCGCGACGATGCAGAGCTCGACCTTTCTCACCCCGCGCGCCCAGAGCTCCCGGGTGAGTCGATACGAATCGTGAGTGGAGAATGTTTCGTCGACGATGAGGAGGCCGCCGCCGAGCTGCAGATAAAGGGCTCCGGGCTTGACGATCGTCCAGGAGCCCGCCGAGGCCTTTTCCTCGAGGCGCACTGCCTCGGCGGCGGCTTCCCCCGGCGCGGCGGCGTGCGTCGGCCGCTCGAGAGGCGCCCCGTGCAGCACAAAGGAGAGAGTGACGCAAAAGGCGCCGGCGAGCAGATATTGGAGTCTTTCGAGCCGCCGCTTCTCGAAGAAGTACGCCACGAAGCCCACCCCGGCGAAATAGATCGCAAAATTGAAATCGCCGAAGTAGACGGCCGGGTGCGGCGCGCGCGAGAAGGCCGAAGGCACGACGTCGAGGAACCGGCATACGAGATTCGTGGGAATGGCGAGCACGGCGCGCAGCGGCCCGAACGGCACGAAGACGTAAACGACCCCGAGGTAGAGGAGCACGGTGAAGGGAAAAGAAACGATCGTATTGACGACGGGCGAGATGAGCGAGGCGCGTTTGAAGAGGACGATCGTGAGGGGCATCGTGAGGAACTGCACCGAACAGGTCATGAGCGCCGGGAAGAGAAACATCTTGATGAGCGTCCCCCGAAAACCCCGCGGCACCGCCGCATCGGCTATTCGCGAGAGCGGGATGCCGATGAGCGCGATACCGCACACCGCGGCGAAGGAAAGCTGGAAGCCCGCGTCGAAGACGACCGCCGGCTCGAAGGCGCAGAGCACGAAGCAGCCTCCGACGAGCGCCGTGAGGAGCCCCGAGTTGAGGCCGATGAATCGGTAGCCGATCACCGCCGCGAGGAGGGCGAGCGCCCGGGAAAGGGACGGCGGAAAGTTGGCGACTGCCGCGTAAAAGAAGAGTATGGCCAGGAGTACGGCGTCGCGCCGATTTCGCGAGGGCAAAACGAGCGAGAGGAGCTTGGCCAGGGGCACCGCGATGACGGCGAGGTGCATCCCGCTCAGCGCGAGCAAATGGGTGATGCCGAGGTACGAATAGGCTTCGTTCAGGGCGAAGCCGAGATCCTTGCGATAGTCGAGGACGAGCGCCCCGGTGATCCCCTTGCCCGCGCGGTCGAGCCTCCCGTCGTCGAGGGAGGCGATGAGATAGCTTCTCAACCGGGCGATGCCCGGAAGGCTCGACTGCGAGCCCGCCTCTTCCGTTTCGAGCGAGGTTGCCTTTGCCCCTGCGGCCCCCTGAGCCCTCCCGTAGGAGTACCGCGGCGCCGCCGCCCCAAAGCACCCAGCGGTAAACGCCCTCCCCTCGATTCCCCCACACTCCCAAAGGATGATGCACGCGGCGACGGCCGAAACGCACCGCGCCGCCGCGGCGCCGGGATGATGTGCGGGAAAACGAACGGACTCGTGCCTCCCGCGGGGGGCGACTGAAAAGACGATTGCCGGGAGAGCGGCCGCGAGGAAGGACGCGAGAACCTCGTAAAAGGGCGTCGGGGGCGAAATCAGCCCCACAATAAAAAAGGCGGCCCACCACAACACCATCATCCACCTCCCCGCCGCGCGAAACCTGCTCTTGCCAGTATAGCGGATTCTCCGCCCCCGTCAATACCCCTACATCAGGCCCCCTTCGCAGAACTGGACTCTGTTCTTGCCCCCTTCTTTCGCCTGGTAGAGGGCTCGGTCGGCCATGCGGAAGAGCTGCTCCTCGTTCTGCGCGTAATCGGGGTAGATGCAGCCGCCGATGCTCACGGTAACTTTGACCCGGCTCCCGCCGTGGAGGACCTGCTCGGCTTTGGAAATGACCTCCCGAATTCGTTCCGCCGTTCTCTGCGCCGAGTCCTGCTTGGCGCCGGGCAGGAGCACGATGAACTCCTCGCCCCCGTATCGAAACAGAAGATCGATCTTCCGCAAATGCCTCCGCGTCGTCTGGGCGACGACACGGAGCACTCGATCGCCCACGTCGTGGCCATAGGTGTCATTGATCTTCTTGAAATCGTCGACGTCCATGATGAGGAACGCAAAGCTCATCTTGTTGCGGTTCGCCCGCTCGATCTCGAGCGGCAACTGCGACTCGTAGTGGTTCCGATTGTAGACCTGGGTGAGGCGATCGACGGAAACCATTTTCTCGAGGTGCTTGTTGTTCTCGAGAAGCCGCAGTATCCCCTGGCCGATGATCTGGAAGTTCGAAAGAACGGTCCTGTCGGGCGACGCGGCGGTTGGAAGGTGAATCTCGAGGACCGCCCATTTCGTGTCGCGCGCGGCGAGTGGGACAAGCACGATCGACCGCGTTCCCGGAGCGATGCCGAAGGCGTCCTCGGCCCCCTCCGTCCCCGCGAGCCTGATGAACGCGTGGGACATGCCGCTCGTGAGGCACGACCGGTACAGGCGCCGGCGCATAACGTCGTTGAGCGAAAGGTAGGAGATTCCCTCGTGCGAGGACTCCCTGATTGAGAAGGCCGGGTTGAGGAACAGGAGCATCGCCTTCGCGCCGGAAGAGACGTGCGACGCGAGCGCGAGCATCTCCTCGATGCGACCGACGAACGTCTTCGGGGAGTCGTTGAGGGCGAGAGACGAGATGATCCCGGCAAGAACGGACGGGAGAATCTCTTCGCGCCCCTCTTCCCCGCGCGAGACGCCTTCCCATTCCTCCTCGCTCATGACGAGGGTGACCGTCGCGGGATAATCGGTCCGCCTGTATGCCAGGGAGCGGCCGTCGCCCGTACGCGTGAGCCCGTCTCGGCGGAAGACGTCCTTCGCGACAAGCTCCTCCATCGCCCGATACGCCTCGCCGACGAGCTCGAGCCGCTCGCCACGCGCGAGAGCCGCCTCGATCCCCGCGAGGCGCTGCGACGACAGGAGGTGGCGCGGAACGAGCTGCGTGAGAAGGTACCGATAATCTTTGTTCAGGCTCGGATGCATGGTTCGCCTTCTCCTTATGGAGGTGCAATTCTACTCGTCCTTATATAATTATACATGAATTCACGGCGCAATTTCCAGTAAAACAAGCGGTTGCGCACGCCGAGGAGGGCGCAACCGCCCCTCGGGACGATTTCGCCGGGGAATCGGTACATTTCCTTGAATGTCCACGCGGAATAAAATATATTACCTCGCAAGCGAGGTTATAGCGTTGAAGCACACGTTGAGGATAGTTTTCACTCTCGCCGCTCTCGCGAGCCTCAGCGGCTGCTTCTTCGCGGGATGGGGCGGGAAGGGCATTCCCGAGGAAACGGCCGCCCCGCAGAACCCCGAGGATGTGCTCTACGCCCGGGTCCCTCAGATTCTCAACCTCGAGCACAAGCTCGACATCGCCTCGACCACCTTCTTCTTCGGCGAATACGACGTGTCGGAGAAAACCGCGCGGGGTCTCCTCGCCGACATCGCCGACCTCAGGCTCCTCATACCGGACCCCGACGTGTGCGACCACCTCGATTACCTCGAATCGAGGACCCAATGCCTTCTCCAGAGAATGAGCGACCAAAAGCTCCAATGCGACTCGCAGTGGAGCCTCTTGGCGACCGTCGATTCGATCTCTCGCAGCACGGTCGTGGAGGACGAGATCGAGGTCGAGATGAACTCCAAGACGAAGCACTGGATCACCTATTTCCAAGGGAGCGGCCGGAGACATTTCGCCAAGTGGCTCGATCGATCGGGCGAGTTCAAGGAAGTGATCGAGCCGATCCTCGTCGAGGTGGGAGTGCCGCGCGACCTCCTCTACCTCTCGATCATCGAGAGCGGCTTGAACCTCGACGCACGCTCATACATGCGGGCGATCGGCCCCTGGCAGTTCATGGCGGGCACGGCGAAGCTGTTCGGGCTCCGCATCAACTGGTGGATCGACGAGCGCAAGGACATCATCGCCTCGACATACGCCGCCGCCAATTACATGAAATACCTCTACGATCTGTTCGGCTCATGGCCGCTCGCCCTTGCCGCGTACAACTCCGGTGAGCACCGGGTCGCCTACGCGATGATGCACCAGCAGACGAACGACTACTGGCGGCTGCGGCTGCCCATGCAAACCAGCTGGTTTGTGCCGAAGTTCATGGCGGCGCTCGCAATCGGCCGCGACCCCGCCGCGTTCGGCTTCTCGGCGCCGCCCGACGAGCCGCTCACGTTCGACCTCATCGAGGTGAACCGGCCGACCGAGATCAGCACCATCGCCGTGGCCGCCGGCTGCTCCGTTTCCGACATCAAGGCCCTCAACCCGCACTTCAAGAAATGGGCGACCCCGCC